>JAFMJU010000158.1 GCA_017853285.1 Gemmataceae bacterium | reverse complement strand
CTCCGGTCATGACAATTCATGGACGAGGCGACTGACAGCGGGCCTGTCCATGCCTGGCAAGGCATGGAAATGGTGGAAGGGGCGGACCTGACAGCCAGGCGATCAGTCTTCTTCCTTGTCCTGTTTCTGGTCTGAACCCTTGAACAGGAAGCCCTGGTAGACCCGGTCATCCTTGATAGTCACCCACAGCCATACACCAAAAAGCATCGAGAAAATCGCTGTCACCGGCAGCACAAGGACGGGGAAATAATAGAAATCCATGTCCTCGTACCGTTTCCAGATCAGGGTCAGCAGCGTGAGGCAATTGACCGGCAGGAAACACATCACGATGGTTGCGATACCCCACCGGTAGGACTCCAGATTGAGGATTTTCACCGTGCCAACCAGAAGCGTGAATGTCCAGACGATAATGAACACACTGGTGCCCACCCACATCAGGCGCGTGGGCAGTTCGCTGCGCCGCATGAATTCGCGGGCGGCGTCGGCCGCCTCCTGGGGCATCTCGGATTTGCCGTAATCCGGCTCGTACATTTTCTTGCCGTTCTTGTCGAGCGGGATGGGCCACATGAGGCTGTCCAGTTGCAGGGCCTTCTGCATGTTTTTCCATTGGCCGGAACCGCCCTTGGCGGCCGATTCCTCCTCAAGTTTTTTGGAGAGGAATTCCTTGAGGGCGTCCTTTGGCGGAAGCAGGCTATCCTGGAAAACGAAGGGCCACCCGCCCATCACGAAGCTGGTTATTCCCAGCAGCAGGACCAGCGTGCAGTGGAACATCATGTTGTTGCAAGGCTTGGTGAGCAGTTCAACCGCCGGTCCGCGGAAATCCTTCAGGGAATTGTCCTGGCCGTAATTGATCTCGGGCTTCTTCGGCTTTTTCTTTCCCTTCTTCTTGTCGCGTGGGTCCTCCTGCTCCTCGTCAGGGTCGGAAACCATGCCGTAGAGCTTCGAATCGTCGTCCTCCTCCGCAACGGGGGCCGGTTTGGGCTTGGGGGCCGCCTCCGGTTCACCGCCGGCCGTGAACGACTCGGCGCATTTGGGGCATCGCACCTTTTTGCCCGCGGGGACCGGGTTGGCGGGGCGCAGGACCGAGGAGCAATGCGGACAAGTCAAGGTGGGGCTGGCCATGCGAAGCTCTCATTCGGACAAGGCATTGAAGCCGCGGTGTGAAAAGAGAATCCGGTCGGGACCCTGTTTAAATCCTAATCAAACCGGACGCAAAGTCAGCATGGTGGCTGGTTGACCCAGCATGCGCACCCTGGTGCTCGCGGTCGGCTTCAGTTTGGCCGCACCCGCGGCCTCCCGGGCGGTGGCCGCCTCGCTGGTCAACAGGACCGCCAATCCCTTGGGGCGTAAAACCCGGCGCATTTCGCGGAAACTCCGTGTGTAGAGGGCCCCCAGGTCCTGCCCCACGCCGTAGGTGATGCCGAACGGCAGGTTGCAAAGGATTCGGTCAACGCTTTGGTCCGCCATGGGCAAACGCCTGGCGTCCCAGCGGAAAAGCTCCGCTCCGCCGAGGTTTCTCAAATTCAGGCGGGCGGTTTCGAGCGCGTCCAAATCCACATCCCCGCCCGTCAGGCGCAGCCTTCCCCGCCCGTGGCTTTGCAGCATGAGCCGGGCCTCGCCCAGCAGGGTTCCGGCCCCGCACATGGGATCCAAGACAACCATTCCTGGCCCCAATTCGGCTTGCCAGGCCATTGCGGCAGCGACCACCGGCCTTAGGGAAGCGGCCCGGTGTTCCCGTTTCCAGGTGCGGTGCCGCATATCCCTGGTGGAAAGCCGCAAACCACAAATGGCCTGCGTGCCGTCGATGGTCAGCCAGAACTCGATGTCGGCGTTTTCCTCGACAAATCGCCACTTCGGGTGGATGTTCCGACCCAGGCCGCGGGCCAGTGCCTGGCGCGCGGATTGGCGCTGGTAGACATGTTTGCCTGATTGTTGGACGACCAGCCAATACCCCGGGGTGCCTTTGGGTTTGGGGTGGATGGCATGATGAATGGCCAGCAATTTCGGCCAATCGGGCTTGGTTGCCGTCCACTTTTCAATGAAATCCAAATCCTTGGCCCGGTAAGTCAGTCCGTCGCTGCCCCAAGCCAGCAAAAAGACATCCTCCACCGTGCGCAGTTCCAGCACTTCCCGATCGAGTTCTTCCGGGCGAAAAACCACAAGCCCCGGGGCTGTCCGGAGTATCTCGGCTCCAAGGTGCTGGCTTATTTCAGCGGAAGCTATCTCTTCTAGCCCTGGAATTGTTTGGGCATAGCAGGCTGAAGCAGGTTGGTGGGGTGTTTTGGGTGGCATGACAACTTGGATGAAAAGGGTTGAAGCAGGCCGAGATCCAGACTTGTCTTGCCCATTGGTTCCCAAGACCGGTAAAAACAGCTTATCGGATTGTGGCGAACGGAGCCCACCAACGGGGCTGCCGTTCTTTTATCTATTTTGCAATCAGGGGTGTGGGGATGATCGACCTGAAGGTTTTGATGGTCGAGAAGGAAGACTGTGATGCCGGCACCGTTCAGCAATTGCGGAACGGGCTGATCACGGACAAGGCCCAGTACAAGGTGCTGCGTGACGCCGCCGACACCCTGAAAAAGCGCCTTGCCACTGTCTCTGGCCCTGCCGCGAGCAAGATTCACCTGAAGCTTGGAATTTCCCTGTATTTCCTGGGTCATCCCAGGGAAGCGGTTGACCATCTGGGTCAGGCTGACGGAGCCTTGGCCGCCTTCTACCAAGGCCGTATCCAGGCCTCCCGCGAGAAGTACCAGGAGGCCCTTGCCGCCTTTGATAAGGCCGAGAAAGCCGGCTACAACGCCAGCCAGGTCAACCTGCAGCGTGCCGGTGTCCAGCGCCAGTTGGGAAAGATCAAGGAAGCCGGCGACCTTTTGGAAAAGCACAAGGATTTGGCCAGCCACTCCGCCGAGTTCCATTTCCAACTCGGTCAGCTTCGCCTGCAGGAAGGGAACAAGCTGGAGGGGGCCGACTCTTTGGAGAAAGCCGTCAAGTTTGACCCCAATCACTCGGGTGCCCTTTTCCAGCTGGCAATGCTGAATGATCAAGCTGGAAATGATGACGAGGCGCTTTCACTTTACGAGAAGTGCCGGAACAACCCCCCAGTCCATGTGGGAACCCTGACGAACCTGGGAATTCTTTACGAAGATATGGGGCGCTATGACAAGGCGCACGACTGCTTTAAGGCTGTTCTCCACAGCAATCCTTCCGACGAGCGAGCCCGCCTGTATGTGAAGGACGCCTTGGCCAGCCAGACGATGGTGGTGGCCCACGATGACGCCCTGTCCGATCCACAAATGGCCCAAGTTTTCGAAATCTCGGTCAACGATTTCGAGCTTTCGGTCCGTGCACGGAACTGCCTCAAGCGCCTCAACATCAAGACCTTGGGCGATTTGACCCGCGTCACCGAGGACCAGCTCCTAACCAGCAAGAATTTCGGCGAGACCTCGCTCGTGGAAATCAACGAGATGCTGGCCGCCAAGGGCCTGCGTCTGGGGCAATCCCTGGAAGCGGGTGGCGATGGGTCGTCCTACCGGCCTGTCGGGGAACTGAGCGAGGAAGACCAGTTGAAGCTGGCTGCTCCCGTCTCCGACCTGCAGCTTTCCGTGCGCGCCCGCAAGTGCATGAATCGCCTGGGCTTGAGCAGCATCGCTGAACTGGTGAGCAAGTCTGCCGAGGATTTGATGGAGGCCCGCAACTTTGGCGTCACCTCGCTCAACGAGGTGCGCGAGAAGCTGCGTGAGCGCGGCCTCAATCTGCGCGGCGAGTGACGCAGTCCGGTTGCCTTGGCTTTCAGGGCCAAGTCGCCGATCCAGCGCCATGGCGATCCGACACTCTTGCCTGAAAACCGATGGGGCGGCCCGCTTGGGCCGCCTTTTCACGCCTCATGGCGAGGTGGAAACCCCCGCTTTCATGCCCGTCGGGACGGTGGGAACCGTGAAGGGTATCTATCCCTTCCAGGTTGAGGATTCGGGGAGCCGGATCCTTCTGGCAAACACCTACCATCTGGCCCTTCGACCCGGGGACGAGCGTGTGGCCCGCCTGGGCGGCTTGCATCGTTTCATGAATTGGCCGCACGCCATTCTGACAGATTCCGGCGGTTACCAGGTTTTCAGCCTGGCCGAGCGTCGGGTGGTTAGCGATTCCGGCGTGAAATTCCGTTCCCATCTGGATGGCAGCCTGATCGACCTGACCCCGGAACGGGCTGTCCAGATCCAGGAAAACCTGGGCTCGGATATCGCCATGGTCCTGGATGTTTGCCCTCCGGCGGGGTGCTCACCCGAGGAAATGCGTGAAGCGATTCGGCGCACCCTTTTGTGGGCCAAGCGCTGCCAGAATGCCGCCACACGGGTTGACCAGGCACTGTTCGCGATTGTGCAAGGGGGCCTGGATTTGAACGCCCGGGCCGATTGCGCGGCCGAGTTGGTGGCGATGGACTTTCCCGGATATGCCCTGGGTGGCTTTAGTGTCGGCGAATCGCCCGAGGCCATGGCCAAGGCCCTGCCTCCATGCGCCGCCTGCCTGCCGGCCGACAAACCTCGTTACCTCATGGGGGTCGGTCGGCCCCAGGACCTGATCGCCGGTATCGCCGCCGGGATCGATATGTTCGACTGCGTGCTCCCCACGCGCAACGGCCGCAACGCCTCGGCCTACACCAAAAGCGGCGAGGTCCGTCTGCGCAACGCGCGCCACCGGGATGATCCCTCCCCACTGGAGGAGGGGTGCCCTTGCCCATGCTGCACAGGGTATAGCCGAGCATACCTTCATCATCTTTTTGCTGCTGAAGAAATGCTTGGGCCAATGCTTCTAAGTCTTCATAACTTGTGGTTTTATCAAAAGCTAATGCACGAGGCGCGGGAAGCAATTGGCCAGGGGGCCTTCCGTTCCTGGGCTTCAGAGTGGCTTGTCTGCCTGGAAAGAACACCGTAAGGTGAGTCTTTGCCGCGCGATATGCCGCTTTCGGGGGTCAATTAGGGCCTCCGGTGCGTTTTTTTTGTTTTCAGGGGGCAGTGGATGATCATGCAGGAGGGACAAACCGCTCCTGAACCTCCGCGCCCCACCGAGGGCCCGGGTGCCTCCCAGCCCGCTTGGTGGAACCAGGTGCCCATCCTGCTGTTCGGCGGAATGCTGGTCTTGATGCTGTTCCGCCAGGGCCGAAGGGAAAAGCAGGAAAAACAGAAGCTGCTGGACAGCCTGCAGAAGAACGACAAGGTACTGACGGTGGGCGGCATCTACGGCACCATTGTGGCCATTGGCGAGAATGGCGATGAGCTGACATTGAAGATCGATGACAATGTCAAGGTGCGTGTGACACGGACCGCGATCATGCGGAAGGTCAGCCCCGGGGATGCCGCCAAGGCCGGGGAAGCATAACGATTCAAGGGTGATTGTGGCGCGGTGTGAACCGCGCGGAGGGTGGATTCTTGAACGCTTTCTTGAAGAGTCTCGGACGAACCATCGGCATGGGTGTGGGAGCGGGCCGCGTGCTCACCTGCGTGGTGCCGGTGGTTCTGGCCCTTCTGGTCATTGCCGTCGCCTGGCGCAACTACCAGACCGGCAGTCCGGGCCTGACTTACCGGATGGGCGTGGATCTTTCCGGCGGTACCACGCTGGTCTACGAGGTGAAGCTGGACGAGAAGTCCACCACCGCCAATGAGATCAGCACGCGCCTGGAGGAAATGGCCACCCAGCTCAAGCGCCGGATCGACCCGGCCGACCTTTACAACATCATCGTTCGTCCGATCTCCGGCGATCAGCCCCGCATCGAAATCGTGATGCCCTTTGGCGGCGAGAAGCAGGACGAGGCCCGCCAGGCCCGTTGGGACAGCCTGGTCTCCGGGGTCAAGGCCCTGGTGCCCGCCGAGAAGGCCCAACCGATCCTTGATGTTGCCACCGATGACCTTGTGCGTCTGGAGACTGTCGCCCGGGAGGCCGGTGCGGTCGACGAGAAGTTGCAGGAGTTGATCGCCGGCTATTCCGCCAAGGCCGGCGGTGTGCGGCAAAGTCTTTCGCAAAACCAGATCGAGACCATCAAAAATCTGATCACCCAGCAGGGCCTTCTGCAGTTCTCCATCCTGGCGACCGCCCAGGACGATCGCGAGGCGATCGACGCGGCCAAGGAATATTTCAAGGAGCTTGCCGGCAATCCCGCCAAGAAGCTGAAGGAAGACCGCAAGCTGCCCGGTCAGCCGCCCGAGGAGCCCAAGGAAAGCATCAAGCTCGAAAATGGCCAGACCATCGACAAGCCGCGTTTCTTCCAGGTTCGGAACAACACGGGAATCGGCCGCCACACCTACCGCTGGGTGGAAATGGGCAAGGGGTTCCTCTACTCCGGAAACAAACAATACATCCTGGACAAGGCCAACGAGCCCACCGAGGTGGCCGATGGTCTCCTGATCTACCGGCGCGATATCCCTCCGCAATTCCGCAGGGCGCCATTTATCTCGCTGGAGGACCAGCGCGGCGGCAAGACCATGGAGCATTTCGTGCTCGTCCGCAATCCGGAGCCCACCCAGGAGGTGACCGGCAAGGATTTGCAGAATGTCTATCGCGCGCCGGGAAGCCGGGGCGAGCCCGCGGTTGGTTTCACCCTGAAGGGGGCGGGCGCCACCCGCTTCTTCGACATCACCAGCAAGAATGTCCAGCGCCGTCTGGCCATCATCCTCGACGGGCAGGTCAAGTCCGCCCCGGTGCTCAACAGCGCCATCAGCGATTCGGGCCAGATCACCGGCGACTTCAGTCAGGCGGAACTGGATGACCTGATCCGCCTGCTGCGCGCCGGGGCCCTGCCGGCAACCCTCGATCAACGCCCCGCGTCGGAGGCGACGATGGGGGCGACCCTCGGCCAGGAAACGATCTACCGCGGAAGCGTAGCGGTGATACTGGCATTTGTCGCGGTGCTCGTGTTCATGTGGGTCTATTACCGCTTCGCCGGGTTGGTGGCCTCGATCGCCCTGTTCGCCAACCTGGTTCTCACCATCGCCTTCATGGTGCTGGTGCAGGCAACCTTCACCTTGCCCGGTCTGGCCGGTTTGGTGCTCACCCTGGGCATGGCGGTGGACGCCAATGTGCTGATTTACGAGCGCATTCGCGAGGAGCGGCAACGAGGCGCCGGATTGGCATTGGCCTTGCGCAACGGTTATGACCGCACGCTGCCCACCATCATCGACACCCACCTCAGCTCCATCTTCACCGCGGTGGTGCTGTACATCGTGGGGAACGACCAGTTGAAGGGCTTCGGCATCTCGCTGACCGCTGGCTTGGTGATCAGCCTTTTCACCTCGCTTTACATCACCCGCACCATTTTCGATATCTACCTCAACCGCAAGGGCCACGGCGACCTGCGCATGATGCAGCTTTTCGCCAGGCCCAGCATCAACTTCATGGCCATCCGCTGGGCCATGTTCACCATCACCGTGGTGCTGACGGTCCTGGGCGCGGCGTTGTTCTTCGCCCGCGGCAAGGAGGTGTTCGACATCGATTTCAACGGTGGCACCGCCTACACCGGTCGGCTCACCGAACAGCGCGACATGGCCTGGTTGCGGGGCAAGCTGGAGGGATCCAACCTGCCCGAGATGAAGATCGAGCAAATTTTTGTCAGTGACAAACAGGATAGCGATGGGGGCAAGACCCGTTTCTTCACCGTGCGCACCGGCGAGACCGACACCCGCAAGGTGGGCGCCGAGGTGAGCAAACTCCTCGGGGCCGACCTGCAGAAGGTGGAGATGACCAAGCTGGCCGTTGAGAAAGGAGCTGGCGGGTTCGTCACCGGTGCCGATCTGGAGTTCTCCGCGGCCGTCTCACCGGACCAGGTGTCCCGCATCCTCCGCGAGAGCCTTCGTTCCGATGCCCTTCTCGAGACCGCCAGCAAGGAACTGAAGCAGTCGCTGGATGCCACGCGAACCCGCTCGCAGGATGCCGCCCGTCAGATGCGCATCGATGTGAAGGGCAAAGCCCAGGCCGGTCGTTATCAGACCCTGAAGGTGGTGTTCAACGATCCCCTCGAGGGCCCGATCGCCGAAGGCGCCCTCAAGGCGACGCAGACCACCTATCGCGAAAATCCCCAGCCCGAGCGTCTGGACAACTTCTCGGGTTCCATGGCGAAGGCGACCCAGGGCACGGCGCTGGCGGCTATCGTCGCTAGCTGGATCGCGATCGTTTTCTACCTGTGGCTAAGGTTCGGAAACTGGACATTTGGCTTGGCGGCACTGCTCTGCCTGGTGCATGACCTGTTCTTCACCCTGGGAATCATCGCCTGTTGCCATTACCTGGCGAATATCCCTGTGGTTGCGTCCCTTTTTCAGATCCAGGACTTTAAGATTGACCTTCCCGCCGTTGCCGCGCTGCTCACCTTGGTGGGTTATTCAGTCAACGACACCATCGTGGTGTTCGAT
>JAFMJU010000157.1 GCA_017853285.1 Gemmataceae bacterium | reverse complement strand
CCCATGCCGACACGGTCGCCTGAGATACAGGGGAAATCGGTCTCACCGCTCACCCGGATCCGGTACCCGCAGTTCAGCGTGTGATACCACATGTTCCACTCCGCCACCCGGTCGGTATCCATCGCGCTGATGAAGTCGAGCGCCGGCACCGGCCTGCCGTCCGGACCCGGCACGGTGTGGGTGGCATCGACGATGTACTCGTTGGCCCCGATGCCGTCGTAGGCGGGGATGTTGAAGTTTGGCAGGCCGTGCGGGCCATCCTGCGCGCCCTCGATGCGGCCGATCATGCGGGTCAGGCCGTTGCCGGAGTGGGCCGGGCCGGTGATGCCCCCCTGTTTTTTGGCCCAGCGCAGCGTGTTCATGCCCAGCGTGGGCCAGTGTTTTTTGGAATCGCCGCCTGGGTAGATCTGTTCCTTCAGCTTCAGCAGGTTCAGGTGGCCCGAGGCGTGCGAGCCAAAACCGCTCACCTCCACGTCATAACGCAGCAGGTACGGGTATTTGGACACGTTGTCCGGTTTGCCGGTGAAGAAACGCTTCTGGTAGTCGAAGCAGGGGCCCCAGGTGAGGCAGCAGCCCACCTTCAGGTCCTCGCCCAGCACATGGCGCATCATGTCGGAGGGCTCCACGCCCTCCGTCGGGTTCTCGTAGTGCAGGCAACCGGCGGCGTGGATGTGGTGGTCGCCGCTCCACCACCCGCGGGTGCTGGGATCGATCCACCGCTGCACGGTGTAGCTGAAGGTGACAGGCTGGTCACCCACCACCAATTCCTTCGCCTCGGGGATTGATTCGGGGCCCCGCGAACAGAGCACCGCGTACTTGCCGGCGGGCAGCCGCACCGTCTCGCCGGTTGCCCGGTACACCTGCGGGTGGAAGAAGAAATCCGGCGCCAGCCGCTTGGCCTGCGCCGGATACACCCGGCCCTCCTTGTCGCGGATCAAAAAGCCGGCGGTGCAAGGTGTGCCGTCAAACTCCGCCACTTTGAAGGTGACGGGCACACTGGGTCGCGCGTTGAAGCTGATTTCGGCCTGGGAATGCAGCCCGCTGGGGATGTCGGCCCGCGACAGACTCATCCAGTCAAAATGGATGGTGGCCTTTTCCGCGCCGGGATCGATGCGAATGCCTGCGAGATCGTCCTCCGCGCGGAATTCCAGTGAGTATTCCTTCCCGCCCGTTTCAAAGGGAAAGGATTTCACATGACCGCCATCCGGCAGCCGGCGGCTACGGGTCCACCAGAAAACCTGTCCCATGCCGGCCTGTTCAAAACGGGCCCAGAACCGCAGGGTCAATTTGCCCCTGGGGGTTTCCACTGGCGCGGTGAAAAACGGGTCCTCCCCCAATGATTTCACCACCAGCTTCCCATCCTTGACGGTTACCTCGCATTGGTTTTCCGCCTTCCACCCATCAGTGCCCTTTGAGAAATCCCATGACTTGACCAGGTAGCCCTTGGCTTGGGCGTTGCCACCTTCCAGCCTGAAGTCCAGGGTTGCTTTCCTGTCTCCCGCATCGCGGCTGTACACCTGCACCACCGTGTATTCCAAACCCAGCCCGCTCAGGTTGGGCAACAAGGGTTGTGCTGTGTGCGGCATGAGCATCATCCAGCGCTCGCCCACTTTGGTCATTGGACCGTTGGGAACGGGTTGGGCGCTTGGGCTGTCCACGCGCAGCATTCCGGTCGAGCCGGAACGGTTGACCACTTTCACAAGGCAGGCCCGCCAGCCCTGTTCCACCAGCTCAACAGGCTTGGGGTTTCCGGTGACCTTGCTCACTCCCTCCTTCCCGATTTCAACCGCGGCAAGGCAGCGGGAATCCAATAGACGCTGTACCTCGGCGATGGCGCGTTCCCCGTCGGCCGGTTTCAGGCTGCCCAGTGCCTTGCGGGTTTCCTCGGGCAGGGGTTGGCCAAGGAAGGCCAGCGCCTGATCCAGCCGCTGCACTTGCGCCAGCAACGGTTGTGGCTCGACGGTGGCGACGGTCGGCAATTGGGCTGCCATTCCAATCCGAAATCCGCAGAGCAGGGTGAATACACAGGCAAATTGGCGCATCCGTTTATCCTCGGTTCTGGTTAATCAGACTCTGGTAGCGTGCTATTCCGGTGTCGGCGAAAGCCAGCGCCTCTTGCCGCTGCTCCTCGGTGGCAAAGTTGCCTGTCAATCGCAGGCGTTCCCGGTGCTGGCGGATATTGTTGATCCACCAATCCGCGGCTTCGGGGCGGAAAACCGGCTTGTCATCCACGGTCAGATAGATCGCCGAGGTATGGGCGATATCGGGCCCGCTTAGCGCGTCAAAATTGTCACCTCGCGCCACCCGGGCCGTGATCCATCGTGACTGTTCAATAGGCAAGTCAAATTCAAACCGGTGTTCGGTTTTTTCTGTGTGTGTGGTTTTAAGCACCTCGTTGTTCGAGATCACCTCGAAGGTGCCCAAGGGTTTGCGCGAGAGGGCTCTGGCCCGCACGCGCACCACTTGACCCGTGTGTGCGTTCAGCGTGTCACCGATCTGGGTGTCGTCCACCTGCAGGAACAAAAGCGGGCCTGAGGTGGTGAAGGTGCGGCCCCGGCGAAGCCCTTCCACCCAGTTTGCGAAGCTGAAAGGTCCTTGGCTGCGCGCGTAAACCCGGCAGCAGCCCACGAGCCGGGCAGGGTGATCGGAGCCGTTGCCCAGACCGATCCTGAAACCGCAATCCAGGAACCGGTAATAATGCTGGGGCTCCAGTTGGTCGAGGCAGTCACACAGGCCCAAGACCACATGGATGGGCACGGCCGACGATCCGAAGGGACCCAGGTTGTGTGCCTCGCACACAACAGCACCCTGCTTTCTGGCCTGCTCGATGATGGTCTTGTTGATGGGGTAATCCAGCGCCTTTGCATCCCCGCCGCTGCCTGGGCCGGTGGAGATTGGGTGGATCATTTCCCTGAGATTCAGCAGGTTGATGTGGCCATACTGGTTGTCGTTTCGGAACTCTTCTCCCATTTGGACCAGATAGTCTTCATCGCAAAGGGATTTCAACGGTCCCATGGGGGCATGGTCGGGCTTGGTGAATGGTCGCTTGGGACGCCATTGGTATAGGGTGAGATTGTTCACCACGCGGACATCCTCGGCCCTTTGCACCAAACGCAACAGTTCTGGATCCTCGTTTTCATCCCAGGCATTCACCGCCCAATGGACATGGGTGTCCCCGCTGACCCAGCCCAGATCCCGCATATCGATGATCCGTTTGCCTGTGAGGGAGACTTCGCGGATCTCACCCGCTTTTAGTTCCAGATCCAGGTGGACTAATTCATGTTCAAATCCGCGTTCCAGCGTGAAGGAAGCCTTGCCGGGCGGCACCGCCACCTCAAAGGTGCCATTGCTGTAGAAAAACGGCAGCTTGCGCCAGGCGGGACGAAATACCACCGGTTTTTCGCTGACCGTGCCGATTCCGGCAAATGCCTTGTCATGCCGGAATTGGCCATCCGATCCGAGCGCCCAAACACGGCCAGGCCAGGGTGATTTTCTGTTTGCTTCAAAAAGTCTGCCCCGCACGATGGCGGCAGGTGTTACCCGAACAGGAACACCCACATCGCTGCCGTCCGGCAACTTCAAAAAGGTGGATTCGCAAGGTGCAGTAACTAACAGTTCGCCCAATTCAAGCCGGTCTGATTCACCTGGGTAGCGGATCAGGATAATCCTGGGGAGATTTGTGGTGACGGGGATGGGTTTGGCCACGGATTCTGAAAGCGACCATTTGCCGTTATCCCTTCGCAATTCGATGGTGGGCAACAAACGGGTAAGGAACAACGCGTGATCCACCGTTGATCTGCTCGTTGTGACAAATTCGGTCTCCGGAGGAGCCGAAGGGCGCCAGGCGTGCAGCAGTTGGTAAATCAGTTCGGCCCGGGCGAGGGTTTCATCCTGAAAGGGAAGTGCGGCCCGGTGGCACAAGCTGGTGAAAAGGGTGTAGTGGTGCTGGAGGCTGGATTGACTTAACGAATCTTTGGGCCATTGGGCCGGCAGCCTGCCGGGGGGCATGGCCAAGCTTTCCTCCTGGGTCAGGCCTGCCAGGGGGAGTGACGCCATGGTCCAGCGGAGAAGTTTGCGGCGATTCATCGCGGGGTAGGTCGGGGTTGTGGCTAAATCGATGCCCTCCAGTTTAACCGTCGTTCGCGGCAATATGTTTTGAAAAATCGGTCGATTGGCTTTTGTTTGCGAAGATTGGTGGAAAATTCCACTAAATGCTTGACGGAACGCTTTTTGCATTGGCTAATCACTGTGGGAAGTCTGCTTGAATCGGGGGTGAACCATGCGTGGCGGATTATTGGTGATGGGTGTGGCGGGTTGCTTGGGGATAACTCTCTGGCTTTCCAGGGGTGTGTCCGATTCTGGGAATGCGCTTGAGGCAAACACCAAGCCGGGTTTTGTTGCGGAAGTGCAGGACAAGAATCCCTGGACCAGCCTGCAGGCCAATATTGCGCCCGACCAGTTCCAATTCGCCATCATCTCCGACCGCACCGGCGGCCATCGGGCCGGTGTTTTCTCCCGGGCGGTCCAGCAGATCAACCTGCTGCAGCCAGAATTTGTCATGTCGGTCGGGGACCTGATCGAGGGTTCTCCCAAGGAGGATCAAAACCAGAAGGAATGGACCGAGTTCAACGGCTATGTGAAGCAGTTGCAGATGCCGTTCTTCTACATCCCCGGCAATCACGATGCGAACAACAAGGTGAAGGCGGGGGTGTGGAAGGAGGCCTATGGTCGCCGCAACTTCAGCTTCGTGTACAAGAATTGTCTGTTCGTCGGGCTGAACACCAGCGACGAGGACACCGAGGCAGATGACAAGGCTTACGCCAAGACGCGCATCGGGACCAGGCAGCGCGAATGGCTGAAGGCAGAGCTGGCCAAAAACAGCCAGGTGCGCTGGACCTTCATCTTCCTGCACCACCCTCTTTGGAACTTCAAGGATCTCGACAAGAACGGCTGGTTGCAGGTGGAGGACATCCTGACCGACCGGCAGTACACCGTTTTCGCCGGGCATGTGCATGTGTTCCGCAAATCCATACGCAAGGGGCGCAACCTGTACCAGTTGGCCACCACCGGTGGGGCCAGTTCCATGCGCGGTTCGGACTATGGCGAAATCGACCAGGTGGCTTGGGTCACCATGAAGGGCAAGGAGCCCGTCATTTCCCAGATTGGCCTCAGCGGGGTGTACCGCGATGACCTGCAACCTATCGAGACAGGCGAGGGTGGCAGCAGTAATGAGCAACCCAAGGGCCTGGTGCGTGTGCGGGGCAAGGTGACCATCAACGGCAAACCGGCCCAGGAGACGCTGGTGGTCTTCACCAGCATCCCCAAGGATCCCAAGGAAAAGAAGGTGTCGGGCAACTCGCGCACCGCCAAGGATGGCAGCTTCGAGGTGTTCGCCGCCCGGGGCGCCCTGGGGCTTGCCCCGGGGAAATACCAGGTCCACTTCGTGCCGGCACCCAAGTTGGTGGTGGACGACCAGGCCGCCCCCGTGGAAAATACCATCCCAGAAAAATTCCGCACGGCAGCCACCACCCCCCTGGTGGTGGAAATCACGCAGGGGGAGGGTGTGACCCTCGACCTGAAAGTGGAGTGAGTTTACAGACACTTTCCTCATCGATGCCAATGGACTGCCTCTTGTCGCTGCTACGGCGACAAGAGGCAGTTTTTTTCGAGTGGAGGAATCCAGCCGAAAACAGGTTGGCCAGGGGCTGGTTGCGACGGGAGGAAGAGAAATCGGCCCTGAGAAGCGTATACTCCCGTGGGTGGTTCGCGTGTATCCCGAAGCGCGGGGTGACATAGGATGGGGAATGGGAGTCCAAATCGAAAGGATCATTCCCTGAATGGAAATGGGTCGCGATCCATCGCCCATAAGCGTCGTGGCATCGCAAGGAAGTTTTCCCGGATAAGGGGAACAGGCAGGGGATTGCTGGCGGCGCTATTGGCGGTTCTCGGCCCGGGCATGCTGGCCGGCCTTTCCGACGATGATCCGGCGGGCATAGCGACCTACTCCAAATTGGGGGCGGATCACGGATACCGTTTGCTCTGGATTATTCCGGCAGCCACGGTGCTCTTGGTTTATTTTCACCTCGTCGCGGTCCAGATTGGGGTCGCCAGTGGCAAGGGCTTTGTGGCGGTCATCCGGGAGAGATGGGGGAAGGCATTCGGTTTTCTGGCGGTCATCGGACTGCTGTTTGCCAATTTCGGAACCATCTGCGCGGAGTACGCCGGCATTTCCGCTGCAGCCTCGCTGATCGGCATACCCACCTGGGTCAGCGCGCCCCTGGCCGGGGTATTGATCTCGCTGGTGGTGGTGGTCGGTTCCTTCCAGCGGGTGGAGGGGATATTGCTGGTCATTTCCTCCACGCTGGCGCTGTACATAGTGGACGGCATTCTCGCCGGCCCGGATTGGTCGCAGGTGGCCCAGGGCGCCATGGTTCCCCGGTTGCCGATTGACCAGGCCGGTTGGCTGGCTCTGGTCGCCACCCTGGGCACCACGCTGGCGCCATGGGGTTTGGCCTTCATCCAATCCTATGCGGTGGACAAGAAGATCGAGGCCGCGGACCTGCCCATGGAAAAAGTGGAGGTGCTCATCGGTTCGGTGTTGACCGGAGTGATCGGGATGGCGATCGCCGTGGCTTGCGCCGCCACGCTTTATCCAGCCGGTATTTCAGTGGACGAGGCCCATGATGTCGCCCTCTCATTGCAGCCATTGGCGGGTAAATTCGCCACCTTGCTGTTTGGTGCAGGTTTGTTGGGGGCTTCCCTGCTGGCCGCCGCCGTGGTTCCACTGGCCACTTCCTATTCCATCGCGGAGGGGATCGGGGCGCCAGCCTCGCTCCGTCTTGATTCCAGTCATTTTCACTTCTTTTACGCTGTTTTTATCGGGCTGACGGTCGCGGCGGTCAGCGTGGTTTCGCTGCCTGGCCTGCCCCTCATCCCGCTGATGTACGCCAGCCAGGTGGTCAACGCGGTGGTGTTGCCGTTGCACATCGTTGCCCTGCTGCTGTTGGCTGGCAATCGCAAGGTCATGGGCAGCCACCGCGCTGGAAATTGGACATTGGCCGCGGGCTGGTCGTTCCTTGCCCTGGTTGTCGCATGCGTTTTGGCCCTGGCGGCCAGTTGGTTCACACAGCCCAAGGCGGCTTCTGGGCCTGACACGCCTGCTACCCGGGCAGGTAGCCCTTGAAGCGGATCAGTGGCTCTCCGTTGTTCTGGTATGCGGGAGGCAGGGGGGACAGCCAGTCCCGGATTGCATCCTTCACCGCGTAGGCGAAAAAATGGTTGCCCCGGGGTGTGTAGTGACCGATGTAGTAACGATCCACATACTGTTTGGCTGACAGCTTGAAGGTGTCAAATTCCGCCACATGGGCCGGCAGGCTGTCCACCAACGGGATACCACGGGCTTTCAGGTGATCCTTGAAGTATTGGGGATGCCAGTCGACATTGTCCGGGTCACCTGGTTTGGTGCGGTTGCAGGCGTGCCAGACCGAGCCTACCGGGTAGCTGAGCAGCACCATCAGGTTCTTGCTGTTGGCTCTGCAATAAGCGTGCAGCTTGTCCATCACCTCCATGCCCACCTTCACCGCGTAGGCGTGCAGCAGCGCCGTGGCCCCGGTCCGGATGGATTCGGGTTTGGAAAGATCGGGAACCTTGCCGCCACACTTGGAGGCCGTTGATTCGAGCGTGGCGCCATCCACCACAGTTCCGGTTCGCTGGGCGAACAGCAGGTGGGCGATTTCGTCCTCCCTGAAAGATTGGACGAGGAAATCCAAATCACAGAGTCGGTACAGGGATTTTTCGTCCGCGCAAAGGTTGGGTTTCTCCACCAGTTTGCCTTGGGCGTCGAGGCGGGCGTGCACCCACGGGTTGGCGTGGAACATGACGCCGGCCATCGATTGCAGCACATTGGCCGGAAATGCCAGCCACCGCCAGGCGTACACGCTGCGCAGGTGGTCATCTCCCCAGATATTGAAAACGAGGTTCTTGGCGCCCAAGGGAGTGGCCTCGGTTCTTAGCAGGCGTTTGTAGGCCTGGTAGACCCCGAAGCCACCGATGCCAAAATTGCGGATGGGTTCGCAAAAGTGGGCCGCGAGGATTTCCTGCCAGGTCTCGCCATCGCTGACCTGGTGCCCTTGGGTGAAACTGTCCCCGTAGGTGTTGATCCGGCAGGGCTGATCGGGAAAGTTCACCTGCTGGCGCTGGCCGGTGGGCTGATAGCGGGCCAGCGTGTGGCAACCGTCCACCCCGTCGCGGACAAATGAATTCCTTAGCAGGTAACCCAGTTCCGAATCATATCTCGCCCAAACTTGGGCTTTGGGATCCAGGAACTGGTCGAGGGTGTCTTTTTTCAGAACATGAGGGCGCAAAAACTCTCGGAAAAGGTCCTGGGCGGTGGCCGCCTTGCCCATGGCGG
>JAFMJU010000156.1 GCA_017853285.1 Gemmataceae bacterium | reverse complement strand
CAGGCTGTGCAGGGCGAACACATTGCAGGTGGCCGGGTCCTTGGCCTCCTCCACGGTCCTGGAGTCGGTCACCACCCCCATCACCGATTTTTTCAGTGGCTTCCCCTCGGCGAAGATGTCGATCGTGTTCCCGTAGCTCTTGCTCATCTTCTGCCCGTCCGTGCCTGGCACCTTGCTGGCCGGGGTCAAACGATAGTCCGGCAACGGGAAGGTGTCACCAAACCGGTGGTTGAACTTCACCGCCAGGTCGCGGGTGATCTCCAGATGCTGCACCTGGTCCTTGCCCACCGGCACCAGGTGCGACCGATAGGCCAGAATGTCGGCAGCCATGAGCACCGGGTAGGTGAACAACCCCACCGAGGAGTCGATCCCCTTTTCCACCTTCTCCTTGTAGCTGACCGCCTTCTCCAAAAGTCCCATCGGCGCCACCGTGGACAATATCCACGACAGCTCGCACACCTCCGGCACATCCGACTGCCGGAAAAACGCCGTCTTGTGCGGGTCCAGCCCCAGCGCGAAATAGTCCAGCGCCACATCCAGCACATTCTGCCGCAGCACCGCCGCGTCATGCACCGTGGTCAGCGCGTGGTAATCGGCGATGAAGTAGTAACACTCCCCCTCGTCCTGCGCGGCGATATGCTGCTTCACCGCGCCGAAGTAGTTGCCCAGGTGCAGTTTGCCCGACGGCTGCACCCCGCTGAGGATGCGCTTGGGGCCTTGGGGGGTCTTGGCGGCGGGGGATGTCACGGAATTTCACCTCGGTCCGGGGCAACAGCCCCCGAAAAATCTGTACACTATCCTTTTCATTCAATGGCTAGCCAACCCTCTTGGCCATGGGTCAAAGCCACCTCGGCTCACCCCTTGAACAGGACGGGTGCTGTTGGCTATTGAATACCTATGGAGGCTATGCCAAGACCGGCCCGCGATAGCCTTTGACGGGCTACCACCGTGCTCTTGGTCAGGCGACCCAGCGTGACCGTTCAAGCTGTTTTCGCCTGTTTGCCAGCCTACCTATTTTAACGGTCCACCCTGTGGCCGGACAGGCAAGAGGCTCCCGTGATCCAGGTCAGCCAACTGACGAAATATTACGGCGATTACGCCGCCATCCGTGATGTCTCCTTCGAGGTGGGCCGCCAGCAGGTGGTTGGCTTCCTCGGCCCCAACGGTGCCGGCAAGTCCACCACCATGCGCATCCTGGCGGGCTTCCTCACCGCCAGCTCCGGCAAGGCCATCGTGGCCGGCCACGATGTGCTGACCGACCCCCTCGCCGCCCGCGCCTCCATCGGCTACATGCCCGAAAACTGCCCCCTCTATCCCGAGATGCGGGTGGCCGAGTACCTCGATTTCCGCGCCGGCCTCAAGGGTTTGCACGGCACCGCCAGCCGCAAGCGTGTGGAAGAGGCGATGCAACGCTGCTGGCTGTCCGATGTCCGCCGCCAGTTGATCGGCACCCTGTCCAAGGGCTACCGCCAGCGCGTGGGCCTGGCCGATACCCTGCTGGCCGACCCGCCCGTCCTCATCCTCGACGAGCCCACCAGCGGCCTCGACCCCACCCAGATCATCGAGACCCGCAAGCTCATCCGCCAACTGGGCGAGCGGCACACCGTCCTGGTCAGCAGCCACATCCTTAGCGAGGTGGAAATGACCTGCGACCGCGCCGTGATCATCGTCGGCGGTCGCGTCGCTGCCCAAGGAAAGCTCGCCGACATGGTACCCGCCGGCGGTCGGCTCGAGGAATTCTTCCTCAGGCTGGTCGAGGGCACCGCCGCCCAACCCGTGGGCGCCTGAGGCCCGATACCCGATTCATCCGTATTCTTTCGAGTTTTTTGTTGAGGATGGCATCACCATGACAGGTACTGGATCATCCATGCTGGCCGATGCGGCCTGGCTGGCGTTGGGGGCGGCCTTCCTGGTCGTCCTCGGGCTGGCGGTGTGGGGCGTGTGGGGCGCACGCAGCCTCGTCCGCCGCGAGTTCATGTCGTTCTTCTACTCGCCCATCGCCTACGCGGTGCTGGTGGTGTTCCTTGGCTGCCAGGGCTACATCTTCTCCGGCACGCTCGATCTGTTGAACGCCTCCGGCCCCCGCGGCGTCGAGTGGCCCCTGCAGCACGGCCTGTCCAGCCCGGTCTTCTGGCTGGTCTTCCTGGCCATCCCTCCGCTGATCACCATGCGCTCCTTTGCCGAGGAACGGGCTTCCGGCACGCTGGAAATGCTGATGACCTCACCCGTCCGCGACTGGCAGATCGTGCTCGCCAAGTTCACCGCCGCCCTGGCCTTCTACCTGGTCCTCTGGTTGCCCACCCTGCTCTACCTCCCGGCCCTGCTGGGCATGGATATCCAGCAGATCCACTGGGTGAACCAGAAGGGCAGCATCCTTGCCGTGCTGGGCGCGCTGCTGCTGGTGGGCGGGCTCGGCCTGGGTATCGCCGGGCGCTTCACAGGCAACGATTGGGGCCTCCCAGGGGTGGCCGCCGCCGCTCTCGGCCTCATCAGTCTGCTGGGCGGGCAGTTCATGGCCTGGCACGAGACGGAGCACCTGGTCGAGGCCTCCTTCCAGCTCGATCCGGCTCCCGTGGTCAGCACCGCCGCCGGCTTGGTTTTGGCCGGCGCCATGTTCCTGGCCTTGGGCCTGTTTGTCAGCAGCCTGGTCCGCGACCAGTTGGTGGCAGCGCAGGTGGCCCTGGCCCTCGGTTTGGTCTTCGTGGCCGGCAGCTACGCCGGCAGCGCCGCCGAGGGTGGCTTGGGTTACCGAGTCGCCTATTTCCTGAGCGTGCCGCTGCACTTCGAACGCGCTTTCACCCGCGGCGTGCTCGATCTCGGCGCCCTGGCGATGTACGCCTCGGTCGCCGTCTTCTGCCTCTATCTGACCGTTCGCAGTCTGGAAAGCCGGAGGTGGGCGTGATGTCCGGTATGGCCAACTCAAACAATCCATCCGCAACCGACAGCCGCAAGCCCACCTGGCTGGGCTCGCGCCTCCGCATGCTGTCCCGCATGGGCGGTGCCCTGGGCCTCGTGCTGGTCGGTCTGGCTTTCGCCACCGCCCGGCCCGAGGGAACTCTGGCCGAAAGCGCCCGCGAGGCCTGGCGCGGCCTGCTCCGCTTCACCCCCGCCGGGGTGGCCCTGCTGCTGGGCCTGCTGCTGCTGGCCCAGTCGGTTGCCGGCGAGGTCTTCAGCCTGATTCTGTTCACCGCTGCCAGGCGCAGCGCCTATCGGGCTGGCGCCCTGCTGCGCATCGCCCTGGCCGCCCTGGCCCTGGTGGGCATCAACCTGCATGTCTTCCGCAACCCCCAGCAGGTCGACCTCACCCGCGAGAGCGAGTTCACCCTGCCCGCCGCCCTCCGGGGCGAACTGGCCGGCCTCGAGCCCGGCACCACCGTCGTCGTCCACCAGATGCACCGGGTCTTCCCCGGCATCTCCGACAAACCAGACCGCTACGATCTCGCCGCCGAGCGCAAGATCCTCGAAAAAGTGCGCGACCTGGTCGATCTGGTCCGCCAGGAGAGTGGCGCCTCCCTCCGCGTGGTGGAGCTCGATGTCGAGGACGAGGGCTACGACCGCCGCCTCGAGGCCCTGACGAAAAACGCCCCCAAGCTGCGTCAGGCCATCGAGCAGGCCCCCGAAAGCAGCCTGTTCTTCCACGCCGGCGTGGCCAAGGGCCGCGAGCAGGTGCAGCGCCTGGGCTTCCGCGAGTTCCTGCGCCTCGACAAGAAGGCCAGCGAACAGGAGGGCAACCTGGTCCTGCTGCCCCAGGGCATCCCCGCCGACACCCGCGAGGGCGACGCCCCGGGCGCCTACCCCTTCATCAGCAAGCTGGTCAACCTCGAGTCGCGCAAGCCCAAGGTGGCCATAGGCGTCATCCACGAGTGGCTCACCAGCCGCGGCACCGACACCTACGGCCTGGTGGGCCTGCGCAAGGCCCTCGGCGCCGGCGGCTTCGAGGTGACCGACCTCGTGCTCAAACGCCTCGGCCGCAACCCCCAGCCCGTGGTCAGCACCTTCGAGGAAAGCCGCGTCGAACGGCTCGAGCAGCGCCTGAAAATCCTTGATGAGGGCAAGGCCCAGCGCAAGCTCTACCGCGAGAAGCAGCTCTTCCCCACCAAGAAATTCTTCCAGGAGAAGTCGCTCGCCGACATCGAGACCGCCCTGGCGCGGCAGATCCGCATGCCGCGCGACCCCAAGGAAAAGCAGGAGTTCCTCACCGCCCTGAAGGAAGGCCAGCTCGAGGCCATCGAGGAAGACCTGAAGCTCCTCGACCAGGTCGACCAGCAGTCCGATGAGCGGGCCCGGCAGACCCGCGAGGAGATCACCACCCTCGGGCCAGAATCCCTCGCCGAACTCCGCCGCAACACCGATGTGCAGGGCAAGATGGAGCAGTTGTTGGGCGACTGCGACCTGCTCATCCTGCCCCGCCCCTCGCTCTACGATGTGGTCAGCGAGGACGACCGCAACCTCCCCCACTGGCTCCACTCGCTCGACCCCGCCCAGCTCGACGCGGTGAAGAACTTCATGAAGGCCGGCAAGCCGGTCCTATTCGCCGTGGGCCCCACCTCCTCCCGGCCGGATGACAACCAGGTGCCCCCCGGCTTCAAGGAGAACGACGGCGTCGAGACCCTGCTCACCCAGCTCGGCTACCGGCTGAACAAGCAGACCATCCTCTTCGATGCCGAAGAGGTCGCCTTCAGCGAGCGCCAGGGTGGCGGGCTCACCGGCGGCACCGAGGTGGACATCCCGCCGGTTCTGCTCGATTTTCCCGCCGGTGCCGGCATGCCCCGCGACAAGCGCCTGGCAGGAGGCCCCACCGGCCGCCTGGCCCGCCACCCCGTGCGGGAAAGCCTCGAGTTGTCCGAGCGAGCCGTCTCCGGCAAACAGGGCGACATCCGCGGTTTGCAGCTCCGCCTGCGGCACCCCCGCCCGGTTTACTTTGAGGATCCCGAGGGGTTGAACGCCAAATGGGGCGAGATCTTCCTCGCCGCCCGCACCAGTTGGAACGAGGATCAACCCTTCGCCACCGACAAGGGCACCCCCGCCTTCCGCAGCCAGACCGGCGAGGCTGCCAACCCCGCCAACCGCGACCGCGACCCCTTCACCGAGCGTCGTAAGGGTCCGTTCCCCATCGGCGTGGCCGCCGAGGAACTGCTGCCCGAATCCTGGTTCAAGGACGGCGAGCGCCGCCCGGGCCCGGTGCGCACCGCCGTGGTCGGCGAATCCTGGTGGCTGATCGGGCCCACGCTCGATCCCGCCCGCGAGCGCCTGGCGGTCGATCTGGCCCAGTGGCTTGTCGGCCGCGACGACACCCTCGCCCGCAAGCCAGACGCCGAAAACGAGTGGCGGTATCCCCGCCTGGGCATGTCACCCCGCGAGCAGGGCCTCTGGAGCCGCATGGCACTTTTGGGCCTGCCGGTGATGGCCGCCTTTTCCGGATTCGCCGTGTTGCTGTACCGCCGCCTCCGCTGACGCGGGGCCCCGGTTTCACACCAAGCGCTGTTGGTTTTGAGTGAGAGAATAGCGATGCGCCAGTCTACGGTTGGTTTGATTCTGGTGGGCCTGGCCGCCCTGGGCGGCGGCGCCCTGCTGCTGTCCGACTTGGGTGGCAAGCGCGGTCAGGTCGCGGTGGTCGACCCGTTGGCCAAGCTCGATCCGGCGGGCATCAGCAGCCTGTCGGTGCGGGTGGAAGGCCAGCCGCCCGAGGAGATGGTCACCCTGTCCGGCGGCAAGGACGGCTGGTCCATGCCCGGCAACTGGCCCCTGCGCCAGGCCGAGGCGAAGGAGCTGGTCGATCTGGTGGGCAACCTGCGCACCCGTTTCGCCCCCGAGAAGGTCTCCAACGACCAGGACTGGAAAAAGCGGGGACTCAAGCCCGCCCAGTTGGAACTGAAAGTGACCCTCGCCGGCGGCGGCGACCTCAAGCTCGAGCTCGGCGAGGACGAGAGCGCCGGACAAAACAGCTTCAACCGCCCGGTCTGGGCCCGGCTCGATGGTTCCAGCGAAGTGCTGCGTCTCACCCCCGGCACACTGGCCGTGCTGAAGCGCCCCGCCAGCTTCTACCGCCAGCGCCGCCTGTTCGCCGTCAACCAGGAGGCCGCGCGAAAGCCTGGCGTGCGCCAACCTGGCGAGGCCGGCCCCGTGGCCTCCCCGGTTCTGGCCAAATCGATCGAACTGAACGCTTCCGCGCCCCCCGCTGATGCCAAGGATGCCAAGGATGCCCTGACCGGCGCCCTGCGACTCGACCGAACCGAACCCGCCGCCGGCAACCCCGCCACCGGCGCACCAGCCTGGCGTGTCAGCTCCGCCGATGGAAAAAACCGGCTCGATTTCCTCGATCCCGCCGCCGGCGATGCCCTGCTCAACAACATCCCCGAGATCTGGGCCGAACGGTTCTACTTCGGCGATGCCGCCGCACCCGCCAAGACCGGCCTCGACAAACCCGAACGGGTGCTGACCGTCACCGACCCCAACGGCAAGGCCATCAAGTTGATGATCGGCAAGAAATCACGCGAACGCTCCTTCAAGCGCCTCGTGCAAACCCAGCCCCCTCCCGGTCTGCCCCCCGGCATGCAGCTCCCCCCGAGGGAGGAGGTGGTCAAGGAGGATTTCCTGTTCGCCCAACTCGCCGACAATCCCCAGGTGTTTGAGGTGAAGGCCGATCGGGTGAACCAGGTCTTCGTCTCCCGCGCCAAACTGCGCGACTCCAAGCTGGCCCGCTTCAAGGTGGCCGATGTGGAAAAGCTCCAGATCACGGGTGCCGCCCACGCAGCTCCAATCACACTGGCCAAAAAGGATGGCAAATGGAGCCTGGAAGCCCCCTTCACCCGCCTGGCGGATGGCGCCAAGGTCGAATCCCTCATCGGCAAGCTCGAGGGGCTGGAGGCCAAGGAATCCGATGTGGAGGAGCCCGAAGCCAAGGACCTTCCCGCCGGGCTGGCCGCGGCCGGTTTGGACAAACCCAAGACCCGCATCGAGCTGACGGTTCGGGAAACGGATCCCTCCAAGCCCGCCCCCGCCGAGGGGGATGCCCCCAAATGGACCCGCCAGGTGGTCTACGAGGTGGGTAATCTCGATGCGGCTGCCAACAAGATCATGGTCCGCTCGGAGAACCTGCCCCGCATCAACAAGGTCGACAATGGCCTGAAGGACCAGCCGGAAAACCAGATCGCCGCCGTCACCGCCCGCCAGGCCGGCGATTACCGTTCCACCCAGCTCTTCGACATCGACCAGGCCGCCGTCACCGCCATAACGCTGGACCGTGCCGGCAAAAAACTGTCGCTGAAGCGCGAGAAAGGCAAGCCCTGGATGGTCGAGTCACCCGCGGGCGAGGCCGATGCGGGCGAGGTGGACAAGCTCCTCACCGCCGCGGTCACCGCCCGGGCCGCTGACTTTGTCTCCGACAGCGTCACCGCCGACAAGCTGGCCGCTGAATACGGCTTGGGGGCCGGTGCCACCACACTGACCCTCACGGTCAGCCCCGAGGGAAAACCCGCCCAGACCGCCAAGCTGGTCCTCGGCAAGGACCGTACCGGCAAGCCCGGGGTTTTCGCCCGGGCCGAGCTGGATGGCAATGCCGGCGGCCAAAAACCCGGCGAGTCCCTCGTGGTGGCCATTGCCCCCGAGGTGAAGACCTCCCTCGATCGCGACGCGATGGCCTTCGTGCCCCGGTCGCTGTGGAACCTCAATGAAAAGGATGTGACCGCCGTCACCATCCGCCGGCCCGACGGCACCGAATTCAAGCTCATCCCGCAGCCGCCCGCAATCACCCCATCCGTCGATCAACCGGTGGGAGAGGCCACCTGGAAAATCCAGGGCCCGTTCGAGGCGACCGCCAGTCCCCAGGTGCAGGACCTGGTCCGTTCCCTGTTGAATCCCTCCGCCCGCTCCTGGCTCAGCCTGGCCGATGACCAACTGACCGAACGGGGTCTGGACAAACCCCTCACCGTGAAGGTGGAGGTGAAGGAGGGCGCTGCCCGCGTGCTGCTGGTGGGCAAGGAAGACCCTGCCGCCGTCACCCCCGCTCCCGCGGGCGTTCCCCAGCCCGCCGAAAAACCACCCGTGGGCCGCTACGCCAAAATCGAGGGCAAGCCCGGGGTGCTGGTGGTGGATGGCAAGCTGGCCCAGGCGGCCTACCGCACCGCCCTGGAATGGGTGCCCCTGCCAGCACCCACTCTGGATCCATCACGCATCCAGAAAGTGGAAATGAAACGCCCCGACCGCCCGTTCGCCCTGGAGCGCAGCACCCGTGGCGGCTGGCAACTGCTCGGCCTCGGTGATTTCTCCGTTCCAACCGACGAGGACAGGGCCCGCCGCCTGGAGGAAAACCTCGCCTCGCCCAGGCTGGTCAAACTCGCCGCCTACGGCAAGGAATCCCAGGACAAGGCCCGCGAGTTCGGCCTGGATCAGCCAACCCTCGACCTGCAAATCAACCTGAAACCCGCCGCGGCCGGCAAATCTCCCGAAACCAAAC
>JAFMJU010000155.1 GCA_017853285.1 Gemmataceae bacterium | reverse complement strand
TCGCCGCGATCTCCGACGAGCTGTGCTTCATCAAGTCGATGACAACCGCCGAGATCAACCACGCCCCGGCGATGACCCAGTTCCTCACCGGCAACCAGATTCCCGGCCGGCCGAGCATGGGGGCGTGGGTGAGCTATGGCCTGGGCAGCGACAACCGCAACCTGCCCGATTATCTGGTGATGCTCTCGCGGATGCAGAGGCCCAGCGACCAGCCGCTATACGACCACTACTGGGGCAGCGGGTTCCTGCCCTCGCGCTTCCAGGGGGTGAAGCTGAGAAACGCCAAGGACCCGGTGCTGTACCTGCGCGATCCGGACGGTCTGCCCCGCGAGCTGCGCAGGGGCATGCTCGACACCCTCGGAAGCCTGAACCGCTCGAGGTTGGAACAGACCAACGATCCCGAGATCGCCACCCGCATCCGCCAGTACGAGATGGCCTACCGCATGCAGGCGAGCATCCCGGAGCTGACCGATTTCAGCGACGAGCCGGAGGAGGTGTTCGAGCTGTACGGGCCGGACTCGCGCCGACCGGGAAGCTACGCGGCCAACTGCATCATGGCCAGAAGGCTGGCGGAGCGCGGGGTTCGGTTCATCCAGTTGTTCCACCCCGACTGGGATCACCACAGCCGCTTGCCCTCATGGTGCACGGCCCGTTGCCGGGACACCGACCAGGCGAGCGCGGCGCTGGTGCTGGACCTGAAACGGCGGGGGCTCCTGGACGACACGCTGGTGATCTGGGGCGGTGAATTCGGCCGCGGTGTGGCGGGGCAGGGCCAGTGGGACAGTCCCGAGGCCGGGCGCGACCATCATCCGCGCTGCTTCACGGTCTGGCTGGCTGGCGGCGGCGTGAAGGCCGGCCATACCCACGGCGCCACCGATGATTTCAGCTACAACGTGGCGAGCGACCCGGTGCCTGTGCGCGACCTGCACGCGACGGTGCTGCACCTGCTCGGGATCAACCACGAGACGATGACCTACCGTTTCCAGGGACTGGATTTCCGGCTCACCGGGGTGGAACCCGCCCGCGTGGTGCGTGAGATTCTGGCCTGATCGATCTGTGCTTTTATCGGGGGGCTTGGCGATGCGCGCGCTGCTTTTGGGAATGATGGTTTGCTGCCTGGATCAGGCACGGGGCGGCGAGATGGTTCTGTGGCCCCAGGGAGCGCCCGAGCCCAGGGTGCCGACCGAGCCTGCCGAGGTGGCCACCAAGGGCAAGGACGGCATTTCCAGAAGGACCAATGTCTCCAGCCCCAGGCTGGTGCCTTACCTGCCCGCCGCGGGAGTGAAGCGGACAGGCGCCGCGGTGGTGGTGGTGCCGGGCGGCGGGTTCGGCCTGCTGGCCGACGAGCACGAGGGGTCGGACGCGTGCAAATGGCTGGCTGGCCAGGGAATGCAGGCATACCTGCTGGTGCACCGCACCCCCACCAACAAACATGCCGAACCGAACCTGGCTCCGGCGCAGGATTGCCAGCGCGCGGTGCAGGTGCTGCGGGCCCGGTCGGCTGAACTGGGTATCGATTCCAAAAAGATCGGCGTGCTGGGCTTCAGCGCCGGCGGGCAAGTGGCGGCCGTCGCCTGCGCCAACGAGTGCCTGGCGCCTGTTGATCCTGACAAGCAACCTGTTTCCCACCGGCCCGATTTTTTGCTGGCGATTTACGCCTGGAAAATTTACGACCCAGCCAAAAAGGCGCTGCGGGCCGACCTGCCTGTCACGGCGAAATTCCCACCCACTTTCATTGCCCAGATGGGGGATGACTCAGGCTCGTTGGCGCAGGGCAGCACGCTGCTTTACCTGGCCCTCCTCGAAAACAAGGTGCCGGCGGAGGTGCACATTTACGAGAAGGGCGGTCACGGTTTCGGCATGAACGCCCGGCCGATGGCCCCTGGAACCAGGGACTGGTCGGCGCGCGCCCTGGAGTGGTTGCAGGGTAGGGGACTGGTCAACTGAGCCTGTAGCAAAAGCGCTGTAAAAAGGGATGAATGCATGGTCACCAGTTACCACACGCGCGGTCTCATGGCCGTTATGGCGGGATTGCTTTTCACGACGGCGGGCCTCTGCCAGAAAAAGGCAGGCGCCGTGCGGCAGAAGAATTCTGTCGGCATGGAATTCGCCCCGGTTGCCCCGGGCTCCTTCCAGATGGGTTCCCCGGCCGGTGAAAAGGACCGGCTGGAAACCGAGACACCCCACACGGTGCGGATCGGAAAGGGATTCTGGATGGGGATCCACGAGGTGGCCCAAAAGCAATACGCGCAAGTGACTGGTGGAGATCCGGCCCATTTCAAGGGAGACAACTTGCCGGTGGAAAAGGTGAGTTTTGACGATGCGCTCGATTTTTGCCGCAAGCTGTCAGCCCTTCCCCAGGAGCGGGCCGCCGGCCGCTCTTACCGCCTGCCCACGGAGGCGGAGTGGGAATACGCTTGCCGTGCCGGAACCAACACGCCATTTCACTTCGGCGAATCCGTGAACGGCATGCAGGCCAACCACGATGGCACCAAGCCCTACGGGACCAGCCAAAGCGGACCAAACTTGGGAAAAACCGCGCCGGTGGGCAGTTACCCCGCCAACGCCTGGGGCCTGCACGACATGCACGGCAATGTGTGGGAGTGGTGTGCCGATTGGTATGGCCCGCTAGTGGCGGACGCTGTGACCGATCCAAAGGGAGCGGATAAAGGCGCAGGCCGGGTGCTCCGTGGCGGTAGCTGGGCCAACGCCGGCAAGAACTGCCGGGCCGCGGACCGCTATGGTTACGACCCCTCATCCCGCACGAACTACCTCGGTTTCCGGGTGATTCTGGAGATCAGCCAATCCGAAACGCGCGTTAAATAAACGCGTAGCTGGTGGGGGTGATGACCAGTTCGGGCACGCTGGCGCGCGCGGGCAGGCCGGCGACGAAGGCGACCGCCTGGGCCACATCCTCCGGTTGCAGGATGCCCAGCTTGTGGTCCTCGGTGACCGGGTTGGGGCGGGCCTCCAGGATGGGGGTGTTCACCTCGCCCGGGTAGATGGAGCAGAAGCGGATGCCGTGGGGCTTTTCCTCCACGGCCGCGGCGGTGATCAGGCCGTGCAGCGCGAACTTCGCGGCCACATAGGCCGGGCCCCCAAGCGGATTGCCGCGTTTGCCGGCGATGGAATTGATGACCACCACCAGACCACCCTGCCGCTGGCGCATGCCGGGCAGCACTGCCTGCAGCATGTGGAAGGCGGCGTTCAGGTTGCTGTCGAGCATGGTTCTCCAGCGGTCTGGAGTGAGTTCCCGCAGCGTGCGTTCCTTCAGGTTGGCACCGGCATTGGCCACCAGCAGGTCGATCTGGCCCAGGTGACGGGTCGCCGCCGATTCGATCCGCGCCGCGTCATCCGGGTTGGACGAGTCACCGGCCACGGCGAATGCCCGGCCACCGTGGTCGAGCGTGGTCAGCGCAGCCCACAGCTTCTGCTGGTCGCGGCCGGAGATGACGACGCGGGCCCCCTGGGCCAAAAGCAGGCGGGCGGTGGCCAGGCCGATGCCGCTACCGCCGCCGGTGATGAGCGCCCCCTGGTCTTTCATGGTTTGGGCGGGCATTTCGGGGACTCCTGCGCGAGGGGTTGTTTCGGGCGGTCCGGTTTTGTCGGGCCGGCTTTTTTGGCGGTGTAACCGCCGCGGTGAACTGGTAGATTAACGGAAGAGACGGGCCATGCAAAACCGGCCGCGGGAAACCCCCGGGGCCGGTCGGTTTTATGGCCCGGCCCGTGCTGAAACGGGTTTGTTTTCTCCCTGTCTGTGGATGCCTGCGATGAATGCCGAGACCCGGCGCCGAGTCGATGACCTGATCAGCCGCCTGCGCTTCCTGCGGGACTCTCTTTGACATCCGCGGCAAACGCGTTGAACGCGAGAAACTGAACGAGGAGCAGGCCGCGCCGAACTTCTGGGACAACCCCGAGAAGGCGCAAAAGCGCATCGCCTCCTTCAAGGCCGCCGCCGGCACCCTGAAGATCTACGAGGATCTGGAAAGGGGTCTGGGCGATCTGGAGGTGCTGAACGACATGGCCGCCGAGGATCCGTCGATGGCGGCGGAGCTCGAGGCCGAGCTGGCCACCAAGGAGAAGGAACTCGACGCCTTCGAACTGCGCAGCATGCTCAGCGGCCAGGCCGACGGTTACAACGCGTTTTTGCGCGTGCAGGCCGGGGCCGGCGGCGCCGAGGCTTGCGACTGGGCGCAGATGCTGTTGCGCATGTATTCCCGTTGGGCCGAGCGCAATGGCTACAAGGTGGAACTCCTCGATGAGGTTCGCAGCGAGGAGGCCGGCCTGCGCAGCGCCACCATCAAGATCGAGGGGGACAATGCCTACGGCTACCTGCAATCGGAAACCGGTGTGCACCGTCTGGTGCGCATCAGCCCGTTCGACAGCAACGCCCGCCGGCAGACCAGCTTCGCCGCGGTCGATGTCACGCCCGAGATCGATGACACCATCTCCATCGACATCAAGCCGGACGATCTGATCCGCCAGACTTTCCGTTCGGGTGGTCCCGGGGGCCAGCACCAGAACAAGACCGAGTCGGGCGTGCGGTACATCCATGTGCCCACCGGTGTGGCCGCGGAAAGCCGCACCGAGCGCAGCCAGCACAAGAACGATGACAACGCCTACAAGATGCTGAAGGCGCGCCTGTACAAGATCGAGGAGATGAAACGCCGGGCCGAGGTGGAAAAGGCGTACGACGACAAGGGTGAGGTGTCTTGGGGTAACCAGATCCGCAACTATGTCATGCAGCCTTACACCATGGTGAAGGACAACCGCACGGACGAGCAAACCCCCCAGGTGAATGAAGTGCTGGATGGCGATATAGACGCGTTTATCCAGGCATATCTCCGCCAGAAGGCAGCTGGCAAGGCGATGACCGCCAAGGCTGCCAACGACGATTGAGGCAAGGCGGGGTTGCCCGCCCACCTTGCCCCGGCGTTCCCATCGATCCCTCCAGACCACTTTTCAGGTGTCTGGAGGGATTTTTTTGTGAAAACCAATTCATTTTTGATCGGAAATGAAACATTCAGCCAAATTTGTTCTCTTATAAGGTGTGGCATTCCGTTTTAATGAATGACAGAATCGTAGGAATTCCGGCTGGGTGAGCCCTTTCCAACAGGAGGCCCTTCCATGCGTCCCGCGCCTTTTTACTGTCTGCTGGGCCTTCTGGTTTGGGCCGGGTCCGTTTCCGCCGCCGAACCAGCGGCTTCGCGGGCCAAGGCGCTGACATCGGCCGAGCTTTCCGCCCGAATCGACAAGCTGATCAACGACAACCTCGCCGACTCAAACATCCCACCCTCCTCCCGGGCCACGGATTCCGAATTCCTGCGACGCGTGTATTTGGACTTGGCGGGGCGCATCCCCACCGCCGAGGAGGCGAAAACCTTCCTCGATTCGGTGGATGCCGAAAAGCGGTCCAAACTGGTCGACAATCTCCTGGCGGGCAAGGATTATGCCCGCCACTTTGCCGACATCTGGCAGGGCCTGCTGATTTCCAAAAACACCGACGCCCGCCGCGTGCAGCGGCCGCCCTTCACCGACTGGATCACCACGCAGTTTGAAAAGAATCGGCCCTACAACGAGGTTGTCCGCGACATCCTCACCGCCACCGGGCCGCAGGACAAAAACCCCGCCACCACCTTCTGGCTGACCCAGGTGACGGTGGACCGGATGACCGACACCATCGGCAAGGTGTTCCTGGGATCGCAGATCCAGTGTGCCCAGTGCCACAACCACCCGTTCACAGGCTGGAAGCAGGACGAGTACTGGGGCATGGCCGCCTTTGTCATGAAGGTGGCGGCCAGGCCGCCTGGGAACAAGCAGACCACTTCCCCCGAGGTGCGCGAGACGCCCAAGGTGGTGAAGGGGAAGAAAAACCTGCCTGAAAGTGTCAAGTTCGTGGACGCGAAGTTTTTTGGCGGTGCCAAGCCCAAGGTGAAGGAAACCGACCCCCTGCGGCCCGTGCTTGCTGATTGGCTGTGCGCCAGCGACAACCCGTATCTGGCCAAGGCCACCGTGAACCGCCTGTGGGCTTTGATGTTCGGCCGTGGCCTGGTCCACCCCGTGGATAACATCAACGACACCAACCCCGCCAGCCATCCCCAACTGCTGGACGAGTTGACCGCCCAGTTCCAGGCCGGCGGATTCGACCTGCGGGCAATGCTGCGGGCGATGGCACTCAGCGAAACCTACCAGCGGTCGAGCAAGCCGGTGCCGGGCAATCAGGAGGTGCTGTCGGAAGCGTACGCCCGCATGCCGATCAAGGTGCTCACGCCCGAGCAACTGTTTGACTCGATCGTGACGGTGCTGGGCACCCCGGACACGCCCGCCGCCGCCAAGCGGGCCGCCGCCCAGAAGAAGAACCCCAACGCGGCCGGGCCCAGGCAGCAATTCCTGGCCCTGTTCGAGGGAGACCCGGATGCCGACGCCACCGAATACCTGGCGGGCATCCCCCAGGTGTTGAGCCTGATGAATTCACCCCGCATGAACGCGCCGAGCGCGGCCGTGCGGCTCACCCAGGGGCTAGGGAATGCCGAGGCGGTGGACAAACTGTACCTGGCGACACTTTCCCGCCGCCCCACCGGGGAGGAAAGGGAAAAAGCCCTGAAGGTGGTCCGTCAAAGCGACACCCCGCGGCAGGCGCTGGGTGATGTGCTGTGGGCGCTGATGAACTCCACCGCCTTCGCGTCGAATTACTGAGTATCCGCTGGCTGTATCGCCGGAGATTGTGCCATGAATCCGTTGATGCGCATCGCCGAGGGTGAGGGATTGTCCCGCAGGGACGCCATGCGTCTGACCGCGGCGGGGGTCTCGGCCTCCAGCCTGTGCGGGTGGTTGCCGGTGCTTGCCCGGGCCGAGGCCGATGCGGGCAAAAAACCGGACGCCATCGCCCAGAAAGGCTCGAAAAAATCCTGCATCGTGCTGTGGATGGACGGCGGTCCCAGCCACATGGACACCTTCGACCTGAAACCCGACGCCAAGGGCAAGGGCGAGTACAAGCCCGTGGCCACCAGCGCGACCGGCATCCAGATCAGCGAGCACCTGCCCAACCTGGCCAAGCAGATGCACCGCATCACCCTGCTGCGCGGCATGAGCACCCAGGAAGGGGCGCATCCCCGCGCCAAGTATTTGCTGCACACCGGCTACCGCGAGGGGCAGGGGGGAATCGCCTACCCGGCGCTGGGTTCCATCGTCAGTAGCGAGTTGGGCAGGGAGGAATTCCCGCTACCCAGCTATGTGAGCGTGGGCGGCCGAACCTACGGCGCCGCATTCCTGGGAGCGCGTCACCAGCCCCTGGTGGTGGGGGATCCCTCCAAGGGCGTCGAAAACCTGAAGGCGTTCGTGGGAACCGGCGCGTTCGACCGGCGCGCCGGCCTGCTGGCTGACATGGAATCGGCGTTCCGACGCGATTACCCCGTTGGCCCGGGCAAGGACCACCAGGTCACCTATGACCGCGCCATCACCATGATGAAGTGCAAGGAGGCGAAAGCCTTCGACCTGACCCAGGAGAGCGAGGCCACCCGCAAGAAGTACGGTGACAGCCGCTTCGCGCAGGGCTGCCTGCTGGCCCGCAGGCTGGTGGAGACCGGTGTGCGTTTCGTGGAAGTGAGCCTGGGCGGTTGGGACACCCACGACAACAACTTCGCCCGCGTGAAGAACCTTTCGGGAACCATCGACCAGCCCGCCGCCGCGTTGTTGGAGGATCTGGCTGAGCGGGGCATGTTGAACGACACGCTGGTGGTCTGGATGGGCGACTTCGGCCGCACTCCCAAGATCAACGCCCGCAGCGCCAATCCCGGCCGTGACCACTTCCCCCGTGCCTGGACCTCATGGATGGCCGGCGGTGGCGTTCCCGGCGGCCGCGTGGTGGGCCGTACCGACAAGGAGGGCGGCACCGTGGAGGATCGACCCATCGCGGTGCTCGATTTCATGGCCACGGTCTGCAAGATCATGGGCATCAACCCCGACAAGCAGAACCAGTCGGGCAATGGCCGTCCCATCCGTCTGGTGGACAAGGGTTACAAGCTGATCACCGAGGTGCTGGCCTAGATCCGGTCCACCATTGGCAAGCCACCTGCTAAACTCCAGCCACATAAACCGGCTGGAGTTTTTTCATGTTGAATCGTCGTTCCTTCCTGGCCTCAGCAGGCGCGTCCCTATCCGCCCCGCTGGTGTACGCGCAGTCCAAGCCGCTGGTGCGGCTGGGGCTGGTGGCCGACGCGCAATATGCCGACATCGACCCGCTGGGCACCCGGTTCTACCGCAATTCTGTCGGCAAGCTGGGCACCGCGGTGGAGGATTTCAACAAGCGTGACCTCGACCTGTGCGTGCACCTGGGCGACCTGATCGACCGCAAATGGGAAAGCTTCGACACCATCAAGAAACCTTTGGAAGGTTTGCGGCACCCCATCCGTCACCTGTTCGGCAATCACGACTTCGATGTGCTGGACGAGCAGAAGG
>JAFMJU010000154.1 GCA_017853285.1 Gemmataceae bacterium | reverse complement strand
CGCCAACTTCAATTCCTTTTCAACCCCATCCCTCTGGATGGTCACCCGCACCGGCTCCCGGTTGCCGGCCCGGGTTTGCAGCATGTGGCAGATCAGGTCGGTTTCTCGGGTGAAGTCTGCCTTGCCGTCCCAGCTCACGAGGACATCTCCCTTCTGGAAACCGGCGCGTTTGGCAACATCGTGCGGGGCGAAGGCGCCGACATGCTCGATGACCAGCTTGCCTTGGTTGGCTCCGGTTCCCGGCTTGAAGAAGATGCCGCCCAGTGCAGCGCGACGCAGTCCCCAGGTGCTGGCGCGCCAGGCAAAGTCATCGCGGTGTCGCCATCCCTTGGGCAAATCCAATGTAAACGGCGACTCGCGCCCGTCGCGGCTGACCGTTCCCTGAATACTGGCCCCTTCGGGACTGGCGGCGTTGAGCACCCACTGCACATCCGCGATGGAAAGCAGGGGCTGCCCCTGCAGGGTGGCGAGGTTGTCCCCCGGCTTCAGGCCGGCCTTGGCTGCCGGGGAAGAATCCTCCACCGCCAGCACCGTGGCGCAATGGGCCGGGTCGAGCGTCAGACCGATCGACTTGGGATGGGGGAAGGGGAACAGCGTGCGGTCGTCCAACGGGCCAGATTGCTTCAGCGCCAGTTCGCGCGCCGCATCGCCGATCTGGTGGCAGTGGATGCAGCTTTTGACCACATTGCCCTGGTAATCGAGTTGCGGCCCAAACTTGCCGGCAAGCGGCGGCATCTTCTCTGGGCTGGGGTAGGCGGGTTTGGGGCCGGTCTTTGCCTTCAGCGTTGCCTGATTGCCCGGATAGCCGGCGTGCAGCGCCAGAGCCTTTTCCATGGCCCGGGCAAGGCCCTCCACCGAGACATCGCCGCGCCAGTCGGTGCGGTGGCTACGGGTGCCGAACCGGCCCAGCACGGTGCCGTCCGCCTCCAGAAAGAACACGGCGAACGACTGGTCAGTGTCGAACTGGAAGATCGACAGGTCCAAACCGTTGGTGCTGACCAGTCGCACCCGCACGAAGCTGTCCAGGTGTTTCTTGATGAGGGGGTCCTGGCGGATCACCTCCTCGTCCAGCTTCACGCATTCCTCGCATGGGATGCAGCGCAGCACCGCCAGGATCGGTTTGCCGCTCCGGCGGGCCTCGTCCCTGGCCGCGGCGAAATCGTTGTAGATCCAACGCCCCTCGGCCTCGATCTCCTTTTTGTCGTTGCGGACCTTCTCTTCCCGCGTCTGGGCAAAAGCCCAAGGGCAGGCCCCCAAAAGCACGGAAAACGCCAACGCAAACCGAACGGCAACCATGTTGAATTCCCCGGAAAAAGCGGGCTGGCCGGGTGATGGTGGCCCCTGCCATGGCTGATCCTATCCTAAACCCCAGCATCCTTCCGCTGTTTTTCCAATCGCGGGTTCCCTCCCATGGCTCACCACCACTCTCGTCCCCAACCGACCCCGGAGCATGAGCGGCTGGCCCAGTCGCCGGATGCCCAGTCTCCCTGGAGGCGGTGGGGCACCTTTGTGACAGAGCGCCAGTGGGGCACCGTGCGGGAGGACTATTCCGCCAACGGCGACGCCTGGCGCTATTTCCCGCACGAGCACGCCCGTTCCCGCGCCTACCGCTGGGGTGAAGACGGCATCGGCGGCTGGTGCGATGACAAGCAAGACTTTTCCGTCACCGTGGCCTTCTGGAACGGCAAGGACCCCATCCTGAAGGAGCGTTTTTTCGGCCTGGCCAACCACGAGGGCAACCACGGCGAAGACATCAAGGAGCTGCACTGGTATCTGGACGGCACGCCCACCTCCAGCTTCAACCGCATGCTCTACAAGTATCCGCAAGAGGCCTATCCCTACGAACGGCTGATCCGCGGCAACTCCGGCCTGTCGCGTTCTGCGCCCGAATTCGAGATCCTCGATACCGGCCTCTTCGACGACAATCGCTACTTCGACTGCGAGATCACTTGGGCCAAGGCTTCCCCGAACGATCACCTGCTCGAAGTGCTGGTGCACAACCGGGGGGCCGAAGACGCCGAGATCCATGTTCTGCCCCAGTGCATCTGCACCAACACCTGGACCTGGGTGGAGGATGGCGTGAAGCCCGACCTGCGGGCGGTGGCAGATTCAAAAGCCCGTCTGGTCGACCGCCGGCTGGGAACCTGGGAAATCCATTTCGACCAGCCGGATGACCTGCTGTTCACCGAGAACGAGACCAACCCCCGCCTGCATGCCAACCAGCCGGATGCGATCGGCTACTTCAAGGATGGCATCCACCGCCATGTGGTGCAGGGGGAACCCGGCGCGGTGAACCCCGCCAAAGTGGGGACCAAGCTGGCCGCCTGGCACAAGCTGTCGATCCCCGCCGGCGGCAGCGCCCGGGTGCGGCTGCGTCTGGTGACCGAGTTGGAAAGCCCGCAGGACCCATGGGCCGATTTCGACGCCATCCTTGCCGCGCGCAGAACCGAGGCGGACCAGTTCTTCGGCCACCTGCAGCGGTTTGTCACCGACGAGGATGACCGCCGCATCCAGCGGCAGGCGTGGGCCGGGCTGCAGTGGAGCAAGCAGGTTTATCATTACACCGTCGCCAAATGGCTGGAGGGGGATCCCACGGAACCATCCCCGCCATCCAACCGCGGTGCCATACGCAACGGCCACTGGCGGCATTACTGGCACCACACGGTGACCAGCATGCCCGATCCGTGGGAGTACCCATGGTTCGCCGCATGGGACCTGGCGTTCCATGCCGTGTCCTACGCCGAGATCGACCCCGCCTTCGCCAAGACCCAGTTGGAGGATTTGTGCAACGATTTCTCGATGCATCCCTCCGGGGCGCTACCCGCCTACGAGTGGAAGTTCGATGATGTGAACCCGCCGGTGCAGGCGTGGGCGGCGCTGCGGGTCTTCGAGATAGAGAAGTCGCGCACGGGAAAAGCCGACCACCATTTTTTGGCGCGCCTGTTCATGCGGCTGAGCCTGAATTTCCAGTGGTGGGTCAACCGCAAGGATACCGACGGGCAGAACATCTTCGAGGGCGGCTTCCTGGGGCTGGACAACGTGGGAGTGTTCGACCGCAGCCAGCCGCTTCCGGGTGGCGCGGTGCTCGAACAGGCCGATGCCACCGCCTGGATGGGGATGTTGTGCCTCAACCTGCTCCGCATGGCGGTGGTGCTGGGCAAGCGCGATCCCGTGTTCGAGGACGCGTGCAGCCGCTTCTTCATGCACTTTTTGTCCATCGCCGAGGCGATGGCCGATTTCCACCAGACCGGCACCGGCCTGTGGGACGACACCGACAAGTTCTACTACGACCGACTCCGCATGCCCACCGGACAGATGCTGCCCCTGAAACTGCGCTCGGTGGTGGGCCTGATCCCGCTGTTCGCGGTGGAGGTGCTCAGCTCGGAGATCCTCGATCAGTTGCCGGTCTTTCAGGAGCGTCTGAACTGGTTCTTCGTCCAGCGGCCCGACCTGGCATCTCTGGTCTCCAGGTGGCGCGAGCCGGCCATCCACGCTGATGGTGTCGAGGCGGAGGTGGAGACCCGGCTGTTTTCCCTGTTGCGCGGGCACCGGACCAAGGCCCTGCTGCGCCACGCGCTCGACGAGGCGAAGTTCTTGTCCCTCTACGGCATCCGTTCGATGAGCAAGGAGTATCTGGCGAACCCCTACACCATCGAGCTGAATGGCAAAAAGATGACGGTCGCCTACGAACCGGCCGAAGGCAGGACGCCGGCCTTCGGCGGCAACAGCAACTGGCGCGGGCCGGTCTGGTTCCCCATCAACCAGTTGCTGCTGGAATCATTGCTGCGGTTCCACCGTTATTACGGGGAAGACTTCCGGGTGGAATGCCCCACCGGCAGCGGCAACCTGCTCAGCCTGCGGGAGGTGGCGGGCAGCTTGGCTGGCCGATTGAAGGCGATTTTCCAGCGCGGCCCGGACGGGCTGCGACCCTGCATGGGGACCGACACCCGCTTCCGGGATGATCCCTATTTCAAGGACCTGATCTGGTTCCATGAATACTTCGACGGCGACACCGGCCGTGGCTGCGGAGCCAGCCACCAGACCGGCTGGACAGCCCTGGCGGCCCGGCTATTCAGTCCGTACCCAATGCCCGAGACGCACCATCGCGAGGCTGGAGAAGATTGGGTGGAGACCTAAACCCTCCACCTGGCCAAAACTTTGCTTAAATCTTCACGCAATCCACCGGCTGGAAGCCCTTGCCCAGCACCGGCTCAGCCGGGTAGCCGAGCCAGTTTTGCAGCAGGGCGGCGTAGACCTGGCGGAAGTCGGTGTGGTGTTTCAGGTCGCCGTCGACGAGGTCGGTGAGGCTGGGGTGGGCGCCCGTCACACCGGGTTTTACCCCCGGGCCGATGCAGAACATCTGCGAGGCGGCGCCGTGGTCGGTACCCAGGCTACCGTTCTCGGCGACTCGCCTGCCGAATTCGCTAAAGGTGGCCACCATCACGCGATCGGCCAGTTGGTGCGATTTCAGGTCCTTCAGGAAGGCGCCCACAGCGCCGGACAACTCCGCCAGCAGCAGCTCATGCACCGGCTGCTGCCGGGAATGGGTGTCAAAACCGCCCAGGGAGACATAGAAGATCTGCGTTCCCATGTCGCCGGCGATGAGGCGGGCCACCACCTGCAGCTTGCGGGCCAGGCCGGTCTCGGGATAGGTGGCGCCCGGCTTGTAGGCCTTGGCCACCTCGCCTAGCCGGTCAACGCTGGTCAGCGTCACATCGGCGGTGCGGCGCAGGAAGTCCAGCTCGCCTCCGGCCTCGGTCGCCTTCAGCGCTACCGCCTCGCGCAGCGTTTGTTTCGCCCGGGCCTGGGCGGACTGGTCCCCTGGGGCGGGTAGCAGCTTGTACGCATCCATCGACTGCACATTGGGCACATTGACGCGGCCGCTGAGCAGCGCCAACGGCAGTTTTTCCGAACCCAGCGCCAGGGCCGGCACGCCGCCAGCCAGCGCCTTGGGATCGCGCTCCAGGGCGCGGCCCAGCCAGCCGTCGCGCAGGTCCACACTTTCGGGCCGGGCGGTGTGCCAGATGTCCATGCTGCGGAAGTGTGACCGGTCGGGCTTGGGGTAGCCCACGCCCTGGATCACCGCCACCTGGCTGTCATCAAACAGGGTGCGCAGGTCACCCAACCTGGGGTGCAGCCCCACGGCACTGTTGAGCTTGAGAACCCGGTCCTTGGGTACGGCAAGCACCGGGCGAGACTTGTAGTATGCGTCATCGGCAAACGGGATGACGGTGTTCAAACCATCGTTGCCACCGGCCATTTCCACCACCACCAGCACGCGGCCGGAGGTGCCAGGTTTGCCCAGCCAACCGGCTGCGCGCACGGCGGATTGCCAGATGCCGGGCAGCGATACACCCACCGACGCCGCGCCGGCGGTGCCGCATTGCCCCAGGAAGATTCTTCGACTGCCAGCCATGGTGGTTTCCCCGGGTTCACATCAACTGGTATTCGGGCAAGGCGAGGATGAGGTGCAGCAGGCCCCGATCACGGGTGGCGGGCGCCGCCTGGTCGGAGGCGAAGGCGCGCAGGCGTGCCAACACGGCCGCATCCGGCGGGCTGGCCAGTAGCAGGCCCGTGTAGTGGGTGACCGCCTGACTGGCATTGAGGAGCTGGTGCTCGCGTGCCTGGGCATCCAGGTCCATCAAGGGCCCATATTTCGTCCCCGCGGCAAGCTCCGAGGCGAAGTTGGCGCGCAGCAGGTAGGTGGTGGAGCTGATCCACAGCCTGCCGCCCTCCCAACCTTTCACGGTGGGCGGCAGGAAGACCGCCTGGCCCAGCTCCTCCAAACACCGGGCGGTGGGCTCCAGCCGGGGGGCGGTCACGAGAGCCCGCTCGGCGCCCAATATCAGGTCGAGCGGACTCTTGATGAGGCACCCGCGCGATTTGGCGCTGAAGAACAGGCGGCTGCCCAGCAGCTCGCGCAACACCGGGGCCATCTGAAACTGGTGGCGACGGATGCAGTCTGCCAGCGCCTGCACCGTGGCCGCGTCGGGCTCGGGCTGGACAAAGGTCTTCAACAGGCGGGTGGCGATGAAGCGCGGGCAGGCGGGTTGCTTCAGGCAGATGTCGATGACACCATCGCCGTCGAATGCGCCGGTGCTGCCCAGCACGGTCTTGGTGCCGGTGTCGTGCTGGGTGTCGTTGAACCAGAACTCGCCGTCGCGCATGTGCCAGCCGGTGAAGCAGCGGGCGGCCTCCTGAATGTCCTTCTCGGTGTAGTTGCCCACGCCCAGGCTGAATAGCTCCATCACCTCGCGGGCGAAGTTTTCGTTGGGGTGGCGCCGGCGGTTGGCGTTGCCATCCAGCCAGATCAACATGGCGGGATCACGGGCGATCTGGTGCAGCAGCTTGCCGTAGTCTCCGAGGGCCTGGGCGCGGAACAGGTCGTTCTGCGCCAGCATCAGGGCGACATCCTTCACCTTGTCGTTGGAGGTGGCGAAGAGGTTGTGCCAGAGGAAGGTCATCTTCTCGGCCAGGGGATTGGCCGAGCGCAGCATGCGGTGCAGCCACCACGCCTGCAGGTTGGCGGTGCTGCCGGTGTCGAGCGCGGTCTTGCGCAGCAGGTCATCAGCGCGGGTGAATTCGGCGGATTCCGGCTGAATGGCGCACAGGCGGTCGAGCGTGGCCGCCGGGCCGGCCCGGTGCGCCTGGTCCATTTCGGCTGCCGATGCCCCATACTGGGCCCGGCGCAGCAGGTGGGCGGCGTCGGCTTTGGTCCAGCCGGCTGCACCGAAATCGTGCGGGGCCAGCGGCCCGGTGGAGGTGGGCTGGGCGAAGGACATCATTTCCAGCTCCCCTCCAGCCGCACCTCGATGCCCCAGGGGTGAGACAGCGAGCCCAGTCGGACTTTCTCCACCTTGCGCAGGGCGTTTTCCAGCACCTGCACTTCTTCCTTCGCCTGCTGCTCGGTGCGGCCGTTCTTGATGCCGCCGGCTTCCAGCAGGCCCCGGTTCAGCATCAGCGCATCGGCCAGGCGCGGGCCGGAGATGGCCCAGTCTTCCGCCTTGGCCGGCTGGCGGGTGCCGGCATCGGGGGCGGGTTTGGTGTAGGCGTCGATCAGTTGTTTGCACAGGCCCTTGGAGGAGCAGAGCAGGTACTTGTCCCCCACCAGGGCGGCGGCGGGAGTGAAGTTGTTGACCACGGGCAGGTCCTTGCCTTTGGGTTTGTTCAGGTAGTCGGCGAAGGTGACCTGCACCCCCTGGTGGGTCTCGGAGGTCATCACCCACGGCTGGCGGCCCTGCTGCCCGGCTTCGATGTTCAGGATGGCCGACAGGGTTTGCAAAAACAGGTTCAGCAGGTTGGAGCCTTCCTTTGGCTTGGCCAGGTCGATGATCACGGCAAAGCCGGGCAGCTTCACGCCCGGGGTGCCATCGAGGTGGCTATAGTCCTGCGGGGCGGCCACCACCGTGATGCCCCGGCCCAGCACACTGAGCACATCCTTGGCGAAATCCTTGCCGGGCAGGATATTGGCCAGGCCGGTTTCGAACTGGTCGAATCCGGGCAGGGCCTTGCTATCCAGCAGTTGCTCCCGGTGGGTGTACCAGGTGGCGATATCCCGGTCGAAAGAAATACCACCAATCAGGGTGGGAATGGCGGGGAAGGGATTGGTCCCCGGTTTGCCCTCCGCCGGGAACAGCGCGCGCCGGCCAGCATCCAGCTTGCCAAGTTCGCCCGGAGCCACCACGCGCAGGTCGAAGTCAGTGTCGCGGACGCTAAGGCTGGCACCCACCGCCGGGCTGCGGGCGGCCATTTCCACCAGACCACCGAACCATAGCGAGGCCAGCGGGTTGTCCATCTTGGACGGGATGAGCCGGTTGCCCAGCGGCCCCTTCAGGGCCTTGGTGGCCAGATAGGCGGTGACCACAGGCTGGTCGCCCGACTGCTTGCGGACGGATTGGTAATCGGGGTCGGCGGCCAGCACCTTGAAGGTGTTCTTGGTGGCATCGATGCCATTTTGGTCACCCGCCAGCCGCTGCCAGACCGATTGCGTCGGGGCGGCTTGGGTGCCGGCCACCAGCCAATCGTTCCCCAGGGCGATGCTGCCCACCTTCTGGATGGAAACCAGGGTGACCCCCTTGGCGGGGCTCGACAGCGACACCTGGCCCTCCGCCAGATCCAGAAACGGCTGCAGCCGTTTGCGGAACTGTTCCCACTGGTCGCGGTTTTTCACCCGGGCGGCAAGGAGGAATTCCGGCTGGGCACCCAGCTTGCCATAAACTCCCAGGGCGACCTCGCCCCCGGCCAGGGTCTTGGCCAGCTCGAGGACCGGCATGCCGGTCTGCTGCTCCACAATGGCCTTCACCGCGAGCGCTTTCTTGAATTCGGGCCGCTGGAGCAGCTCCAGCCCCTGGGGGGTGGAATAAAACGCCTCGATGAGGCCGGCTTTTTCCACCCGGTCGATCAGGCCTGCCAGGTTGTTCAGCTGCACCGAAGCGATGGCCCCGGCGGGGAGCATCTCAGCGGG
>JAFMJU010000153.1 GCA_017853285.1 Gemmataceae bacterium | reverse complement strand
ACAGGCGAGAACAATCCCCGCAACTCGGTTTCCTGGGGAAATGGCGTCTACAAGTCAGAAGACGGCGGAAAGAGCTGGAAGCACATGGGCCTTGGGCAGAGCTTCCAAACCGGCAAGATCATCATCCACCCCAAGGATCCCAAGATCGTCTATGTGGGAGCCCTTGGCCCCTACTGGAAAGCCGGAGGCGAGAGGGGCGTCTACAAGACGATCGACGGGGGAGCCACTTGGAACCGCATCCTTTTTGTCGATGACCAAACCGGCGTCATCGACATGCGCATGCACCCCACCGATCCGGAAATCCTGCTTGTGGCGACCTGGCAGGTGCGTAGGGGCGGATTTGACAGCATGCGTGGGGAACCGCCGTTGCCTGACGGGTACGACGCATACGACCCCGAGGTGAAATGGGGCAAGGGCTCGGGGATCCATCGGACGAAGGACGGGGGTAAGACTTTCCAGAAAATCACCCAGGGCCTGCCCGAATCGGCCATGGGACGCATCGGCCTGGATTGGTGCAAGAAGGACCCGAAAGTGGTCTACGCCGTGGTGGATTGCGCCGACATCGGCAAGGGCACACCTCCACGTTTTGCTTACCTGGGGTTGGCCCTCGATCCAACCAAGCCCGGCCTGATGCGGGAACCGCCCGCTGAAGGCCCCGCGGGTAAGGCCGGACTGAAGGCTGGCGACATCCTCCAGAAAGTGGACGGCAAACCCGCCACCAGCCAGCAGCAGTTGCAGGAAGCCCTGCAGGGTAAAAAACCCGGGGACAAGGTGAAGTTGCATTACACCCGGGATGGCAAACCGCAGGAAATTGAAATCACACTCGGGGAACGACCCGCTGAAGGCACCCAAGGCCAAAGGGGCCCGGGAGGTGGCAACCGGGGTGGACAACCTGGTGGCGGTGGCAGAGGTGGACAACCCGGCGGCGGTGGCGGCGGCAGGGGTGGACAACCCGGCGGCGGTGGCGGCGGCAGGGGTGGACAACCCGGCGGGGCTGAAGCCCAACCCGCAACACCGGCGGCCACCAGACCCTACACCGCCCACCTGGGCGGGCAAGCGGAAAATATCCAGGACCAACAAGGACCCAACGCGCACCGCTATGGCGGCGTTTACCGATCCGATGATGGCGGCGAGACCTTCCGCCGGGTGAACAGCCTCAACCCCCGTCCGATGTATTTCTCCCAGGTGCGGGTGGACCCATCGAACCCGGACCAGGTTTTCATCCTCGGCGTGGAGCTCTACAAGAGCAATGACGGTGGAAAAACCTTCAAGAATGACGCTGGCAAGGGCACACACCCCGACCATCACGCCCTCTGGATCGATCCGAGGGACGGCAGGCGGTTGATCCTTGGCAACGACGGTGGCGTGTACACCAGCCATGACCGGTCGGAAAACTGGGATTTCCTGAACCACGTCACGATCTCGCAGTTCTACCATGTGGCGGTCGACAACCGGCATCCGTACCGGGTGTACGGTGGCCTGCAGGACAACGGGTCGTGGGGCGCGCCCTCGCGGACCCGATCCGCAGGCGGGCCCACCAATGAAGATTGGGTTTTGCTGAGTGGTGGCGACGGTTTTGTTTGCCGGGTGGATGCCCAAGATCCTTCCCTTGTGTATTTCGAAACGCAGGATGGAGGGGTGGGCCGGATCCACCTTGAAACCGGCGAGCGTGGTTTCCTCAGGCCCCGCAACCCGGAGGGCCAGGCCGAGCCTTACCGGTTCAACTGGAACACTCCTTATATCTTGAGTGCCGCCAACCCGAAGATCGCCTTCGTGGGGGGCAACCGGGTGTTTCGCACCTTGGGGCCGGGTGACCCTTCCCGCCCGATTTCCCCTGAACTTTCGCGGACCCGCCGCGGCACGGCCTCGGCCCTGGCGGAAAGCCCGCTGGATCCGCAGGAGTTGTGGGCAGGGACGGATGACGGCTGGCTTTGGCTAAGCAAGGACATGGGCTCGACCTGGCAAAACCTCAGCAACAGTCTGCTGGCGCCCGGCCTGCCGGCCGCGGGAAACCCAAGGTGGGTGTCCACCATCGAACCTTCCCGGCACCAGGCAGGCCGCTGCTATGTGGCTCTGGACGGGCACCGTGACGGCGATGAGCGTCCCCTGCTGCTGGTCACGGAAAACCACGGCCAGGAATGGACAGCCCTGTCCGGCAACCTGCCGCCCGGTTCCACCCGGGTGCTCCGGGAAGACCGGGTCAATCCGCGGGTCCTTTACTGCGGCACCGAATTCGGTTTCCATGTCTCCACGGACCGGGGCGCCACCTGGACCCGCGTGAAGGGCAACCTTCCCACCGTGGCCGTCCACGAGGTTGCCCAACCGGCGCGCGGCAGCGAGATCGTGCTTGCCACCCACGGGAGGGGAGTCTGGATTCTTGACATTGCCCCGTTGCGGCAAAGCAGCCCTGAATCGGAAAAAGCCAAAGCAACCCTGTTCAAGCCGGATGCCGCCACCCAATGGGGCTTCGAACCCACCCGGGGGCCCATCTACGGTGGGGGTTCGAGGCGTTACCGCGGGGAGAATCCTCCCAGCGGCGCGGTGATCCACTTCCTCCTGACCGAGAAGGCCAAGGAGAAACCGACCATCGAGATCCACGATATTCAGGGTGAGGTTGTCAGGACCCTGGATTGCCCGCAGGACGCCGGCTGGCACCGAATCGTTTGGGATATGCGTCGAGGCGCCACACCCGGCAGGAACCGTCCGGTCGCTCCAGGAGCCCAGCCGGATTCTCCCGGCAGGGAAAGAGGTGCCGGCCGGGCTGGACCGGGTGGCCGGGCTGGCGGACCCCGGGAGGGACAAACGCTTCCTCCAGGGGAATACCGGCTGGAGCTGAAGGTGGATGGTCAAGTGTTCAAGCAAACCATCCGCATTGAAAATGACCCGGAGGTGTCCAGGCAACGACCTGAGGGTCGCCCTGAGCTTGCCGAGGAACAGGACGACTGATTGCACGTTAACGTTTATCCCTAAAAGGGCCCTGCCAAGGCAGGGCCCTTTTTATTTGGGCCATGGGAATACTTCTTGAAAATATGGGAAAAATAGGAATTTTAGGAAATTTGAACTTGAAAAGAAAATTCAAATGATCTGGACATATCTCTTTTTGCTGGACTAATCGACCGATCGAAATAACAAGCCAGCCGAACCCATTGCCATGGATCCTTTGAACCAAGGCTCCCCGGATCGGCCGGAAGGCTTGAAGCTCGCCGCAGATCGGGAGGGGTGGGGATGTTTCGTTTTTTGGGGCGATTGGCGAGCGATCACCCCTGGATGATCCTTGGCACCTGGCTTTTAGTGGCGGTGTTCATGGGGGCAACCGCCCCGAATTGGGACCGCAACAGCCAAGATGATGACATCCGCTATTTGCCAGCCTCCTGCGCCAGCGTTCGGGGCTACCAGCTTCTGGAAGAGGCGTTTCCCAAGGATAGTTACGCCTGCAATTTGGTTTATGTGATCGAGCGGTCGGACCGGCCGCTGGATGATTTGGACAAGAGCCTTGTCAACCGGATCGTCGGCGAGATCGACAGCCTGCGCACGGGGGAACCCTCCCTGCAGATCCGGTCTGTCGCATCCCCGAGAGACCCTGGCATCGGGAAGAAACTGACCAGCCAGGACGGCTTCTGCCAGTTGGTGCGTGTGCAATTGAATTGCCCGTATCTGGCAGCCCAAACACGCCTGACGGTAGACAGCACCAACGCCCGGGTTCAGGCCGTGATTCAGGAAATTTATCCCGAAATGGCGGCCAGGCCGACCATCTACGCGAGCGGCCCAGCCGGGATCGGCCGGGACCTGATTGACGCCGGCACCAACAGCCTGGACAAGACCACCTTGGCAACCATCCTGCTGGTGGTGGTCATTTTGCTGTTTGTTTACCGGTCGCCGCTGATGGTGGTGATCCCGCTGTTCACCATCGCGCTGTCAGTATTCGTGGCCCTCAAGGGGCTGGCGATGCTGACCACCATCCCGGGATTCAAGCTGGCCAATGTGAGCCAGATCTTTGCCGTGGTGATGCTTTACGGGGCGGGGACTGACTATTGCCTGTTCCTGATCAGCCGGTACCGCGAGGAGCTGGCCGAAGGCCGCCCGATTGGCTCCGCTGTGGAACGCAGCCTGGGCCAGGTGGGCCACGCCCTGGCGGCCAGCGCCGGCACGGTGATCTTTGGGCTGGGCCTCATGGGAACCGCCGAGTTTGTGAAAATCCGCTCGGGTGGCCCAGCCATCGCGCTCAGCCTAACTGTCGCCTTCCTGGCTTCGATCACGCTGACCCCTGCATTATTGCGCCTGGCTGGCCGTTGGGCGTTCTGGCCTGGGAAAGTACCCGGCAGGGGGTATGGCCGGTTCCATGACTTGTTGGCGAGCCACGGAATTGAAGCCGGCGAGCGGAGCGGGTTTTGGGAAAAGGCCAGCCGGGTGATTTCCCAACGCCCGGGACTTTGGTGGATGGGAGCTTTTTTGGTGTTGGCCCCCTTCGCGGTTTTGGGATGCATGACCAAGGCAAGCTACCGGGCCACCGCCGAACTGCGTTCCTCCAGCCCCAGCATCCAGGGATTGCAGGCGATCCAGCGGCATTTCCCGGCGGGGGAGGCAGGCCCGATCACGGTTTTCCTCGAGTCGGAACGGGATTTCAACACACCCGAAGGCAAGACGGTCGTCGAGCATTTGAGCAAGGGCTTCCTGCAACTGGAGCATGTGCAGGAGGTGAGGGCACTCACCCGCCCCTTGGGCCAACCACTGGAGGAATCCGCCTCCAAATCGGCCACCGGAAATGGCTCATTTCTGACCAACGGCCTGGCAAGCCTGAAGGGGGGCATCGACCAGCAAATCCGAAAGATGTCGGCGCTGCAGTACGCAGCGGTCATCGAGCCCACCGAGGATAAACCCCGCCGCCATGTCACCCGGCTGGAAGTGGTGCTGGACACGGATCCTTTCGACCCCCGCAGCATTCCCGTCCTGGGCAAGATACAAGCCTGGCTGGCCACCGAACTGCCGAACGACACGGCCAGTTTCGCGCCGGTGCGGGCCGAAACCTACGGCATCACCGTGGGGGCGGATGACCTGGCCCGGGTCACCGAGGGGGACAGGCTCAGGATCAACCTGTTGGTTTTGCTCGCGGTGCTGGCGATCCTGCTGGCGCTTGTTCGCGACCTGCCTCTGGCGTGTTACCTGCTGGCCTCGGTGCTGTTCAGTTATCTGGCAACCCTGGGAGCCACCATGCTGCTGGCCCATTGGGGATTTGGCAGGCCGTTCGGCGAGGTGGATTGGCGGGTACCGCTGTTCCTGTTCGTGATCCTTGTGGCGGTGGGCGAGGATTACAACATTTTGCTGATCTGCCGCATGGTGCAGGAGCGGAAACGGAAATCACCCGTGGAGGCGATGCGGCGGGCGCTCGCCGCCACCGGATCCACCATCACCTCTTGCGGCCTGATCATGGCCGGCACCTTCGCCACCCTGGTTTTCGCGGGGCTGAACACCATGGTTCAAATCGGGTTCGCCCTGGCGTTTGGCGTGATCGTGGACACCTTCATCGTGCGACCGATTTTGGTGCCGGCCTTGTGCTTCCTGCTGTGGAAGCGCCAGGAGCGAATAGAGGATCCGGACACTTGGATCCGTGAATTGAATCGCCGCGCCAGCTGAAGCCCAGACAGGGCTCCCTCCGGCACGGCGCTGATTGAATACAAAGGTTCTAGGTTGATCAGGCCTTGGCCTTGGTGGCAGCCTTGGCCAACTGGGATTTCTTGCGGGCGGCGGCGTTGGGATGGATCACCCCGCGGGCGGCGGCCTTGTCGAGTTTCTGGTAAGCAGCCTTGAGGGCGGCTTGGGGATCAGCCTTCGCGGTGACGGCGGTGTCGAAGGACTTGAGTTCCAGCTTGAGGTCCCGCTTCACATTGCGGTTGTAGCTGCGACGCTTCTCGCTCTTGCGCAGGTTCTTGGCTGCGCTTCTGGTATGCGGCATGAGGCAAAGGCTCCCAAATCGGCCCGTTAGAGAGAAAATTCGAAACTAATTGGCCCCGAATCATTTCGACCACAAGCCAGAATACTACCAACCCAACCTTTTCCACACAAGAAGTTTCGGGCCAAAGGATGCTGCCGAACGCACATGAAACCAAAAGATATCATTTCATTCCAGGAATGAGTGGTTCCAGTTCCGAATCCAGGTGCAGTGACCACGGGCCGTTTCCCTGAGGAACGGGGCGTGTGCCGGAACGCCATAGCCTGGCATCCAGCAAATTGGCCGACTCGGAAACTTCGGATTCCAAAAACAGGGGCATTTCGTTGGCGTGTGCCATCTGCAGCGCCAGCCGCTCTAGTCTTTCTAAAACCGTGGCGGGCCAATTTCCCTCGAAACGCAGCAACCAACCCATCCGCCATAGCAGGGTAGGATCTGAGGGCCAGAGTTTTTTTCCTGCCTGGCGGAGGCCGTGGCGGAACCGGCACCCGGCCCGAACCGCCAAACCAACCAACTGATCCAAAGCCCCCTCGGGAAGGTTCGAATCTGATACCGGTTCCCAACGAAGAATGACCCCGCCAAATACCGCTTCCACGCTTTTTTGACCCGCACCGGAGTGGGCCAAAAGGTCAGGCACCAAGTGGGAGCGTTCCACCCTCACCGACCTGCCCGGCCGGGCCAAATCCGCCAGGGTGGCCAGGGCCTGGGAGGCATCCCGGGCGGTTCCGGAATCCTCGGGTGGAATCCAGCCTGTGACCGCCACCTGTTCCCCTTTTTCCACCAACCAGCGCTGGAGCGCCTGGGCTGGTTCTCGCAAGCCTTGGGAACTCCCGAAATAAAAGAGCCCCATTTGGCCATGGTGAGGAGCGGCACCGGGGCCCATGGGCAGATGGAGGCGCAGTCTCTTGCCCAAACCTCTGGCCGCTTCCTCCAGCAAATCAAAGGCTTCCAGGCCCCGGCCTGGGCCAACACCAAGTTCCTCCAGCCAAAGGGCCCCACCCACCAGGTGGATTTCTCCCCAAGTGGCGGAGGCCAACTGGATCAGCCTGACAAGGGCGCGGGCGGGGTCGGGGCAGCCAGGAAGATAAAAACGAGAGTGGAGAACCTGGTAGGTGCCTGTCCATTCGCGTCTTCCAGCCGGAAGGGCTGGGCAAAACCAACCGCGGCGGACGAGTTCGGCGATATCCGGTCCGACCAGTTCCACCCAGGGAAAGTCACCCGTGGCTGTACTTGGTTTTTCGGTTGGAGGGTCGTGGCTTTCGGCATTTGCGACCCGTCGGAAGGCCTGAGCCAATTCAGGCTGGCCCAACTGGGCCAAAATCGTTCCCAGCCTGTCGATCAGGTCCGTCTTGGGAACCACCTCGCCCGGGGACAGGGTTTGGGTGATGGCGTGGGAAGCCCCGGAAACCAGTTCGGCCTGCCACAAGGGCCAGTGGGGATGATCGATACCCGCCTGAACCGACGCCTGGTGCAAACCAGCCGAAAGCCAGGCCTCATCGAGGGGCTCCAACCTGCCGGATGCGTCCCGAGTCCACCATGGTCCCATTGGCGTAAGGTCCCGACAGGGGAAAGGGAATCGGACCGGGCCCTGCCAGGGCCCATACCCACAGACTAACCCACCGTGGGCAGGAATGCCCACAAGGCGCGGGCCATGGCCTCCGTTGCGGTGCCGTGGATCTGGTGGCCCACGCCTGTCCAATCAAGCCGGGTCAGGTCCGCCACGGGGGTGAACAACGCATCCGTCTCCGCGGCGGGCATCATGCCGCCAAAGGCCGGATCTCCTCGGAGCAGGAGTACCGGGCATTGGATACCGCGCAAGGATTGGCCCAGTTGGATCCCTTGCAACCACTGGCCGTTGAGCACAGGCATGGGGCAAGCGGGGTCCATGGATTTGAGGCAATGTGCCATGAAGCGCAGACTAGCCGAGTCACGCATTTGGCCGAGGGGCCTTTTTTTGCCCAAAGGATCCAGAATTTCCAGGCGTGCCAGCTCCGCCGCCAAGTGAGGGACTGTGACCGGGGTCCCACCCCAGCGGACATAGGCCTTGAACAAGTCGTAATAGCCGGTGCTATCCAGCTGCTGCAGAAACCCCGGAGTGGGGGGATCTTCGAGCACCACGGCGGCAATTTTTGAGGGTTCGCGGCAGGCCATTTCAGCCGCCACCAGGGCCCCGAGGGAATGACCGACCAGAATCACCGGATGATGGGCTATCAGGGGCAAAATGGCTTGCAGATCCTGAACATAATCCTCCACCAGGTAGCCGCCACCACGGTCGGATTCGCCATGGCCCCGCCAATCGAGGGAAACCGGGTGAATACTGGAATTCAGCGAGGAAATCAGCGGATTCCAATCGCAGGCCCGGCGGGCCAGGCCGTGGAGAAAGACCACGGTCGGGCCTTGTCGGGCCCCGTCGAAAAGCGCGAGGGCTGGCCTACCGGGGGATTGGATTCGGCGGGGGGTGAACATAGTAGCTGGCCTTTCCATTCATTAAAAAATTGTTAATTCCAAGATAAATCCATCGTTTCACTAGAAAGTCCGATAGAACCGGAATC
>JAFMJU010000152.1 GCA_017853285.1 Gemmataceae bacterium | reverse complement strand
AAGGAGTCGCACGACCACGACATTCAAAAAGTCTTTATGATCAATGGCGACGACGGCTCCTGGTCCCTGGTGGCCGATGGCAAGCTCATCGCCAAGGGCCCCAGCGCCATCAATCCAACCGCCAAACCCAAGACGATCGATTTCCACATTGTCGAGGACAACGGCAAGCGCGTCGATTTTCAGGGCATTTACGAACTGGGCGCCACCAAACGGAAACTCTGCTTCGCCCCCAAGGACAAGGGCCGCCCCAAATCCTTCGAAGCCCCCAAGGGCACCGGGAACATCCTGGTAGAGTTTGAGAAAGTGAAGGATTGATCCGGTAATTACCGGATTTAGCCGAAAATTTATTGGTCCAGGGTTGGTTTAGGAGCGTTGGTTGCCATATCGGTGAAGCTGCCGGGTCGAATGGGCCTGCAGCCGATCAGGCAGGCGCCTAGTGCGATGAAGCAAATGGTCGAAACCACCATGAATAATGCGCCTATTATTTTTTGTCCAAATGCGGCCATTCCGGAGAAACAGCCGTTGTTGGGTGGGACTGGCCCGAAAGCAAGAATGAAACCTTCCTGAAGTCCTGCAAGTGATCCTAGGCTGACAAGGACCCAAGCCAACTTCCATGGTCGGTTTTTTTGGGATAGCGCTGCCCACCCCGTGGTGATGGCTCCACCCCCCAGACAAATACCCGAGAGCATCCCAAGAGCAACCAGTAGCCCCTCATTGCCAACCATTTGTTTTGGGTTCGTTAATCGTTCCTGGTTCAGAGTCAAGGAAATGTGGATGGCGCAAAAGCTTATCCCAATGTTTGCAAGGATTACCAGGGAAGCCATTATCCCGAACAGCACCCGAATGGCTTTCCAGAAACTGCCGGCATGCTCAGACTGCTGAATAGTCTCACGGTCATTGCGGTTTTGAGCGTTTTCCCATCCCTGTTCACAGGGTAGTGGCGGCAGATCAGCAGGTTCCATCAAAATCGATCCGTATAAGTGATATATTTAGGAATTCGATAGGAGTGGGTGTAAAATTTCCCCGGAAACTAAAGGCACCTCCCGGCCAAGCCTGTCCCGGATGACCGTGTGCGGATCCACTCCCAACTGGTGGTAAAGCGTGGCGACCAGGTCCGCCGGCCTTACAGGCGAGGTGTTCGGCTCCGCGGCATACCGGTCCGAGCTGCCATGCACCAGCCCCTTTCGGAAGCCACCTCCGGCCACGATGCAACTGAACACTTTCGCCCAGTGGTCCCGCCCGTCTCTTCCTGCCCCCGCGCCGCCGGGAACCGTTTGGCCAACTTTGGGTGTCCTGCCCATCTCGCCGCTCCAAACCACCACTGTTTCGTCAAGCATCCCCCGGGCTTCCAGATCGTCCAAAAGCGCGCAGAACGCCCGGTCCCCCGGCGGGCAAAGGCGGGTTTTCAGGTCGATGAAATTGCGGGAATGCGTGTCCCAATACACGCTCACATTGGTGATGCCGTCGTTGGGCCAATAGACCGTGACCAGCGGCACCCCGGCCTCCACCAACCGCCGCGCTTGCAGCACGGATTGGCCGTGGATGTTCATGCCGTATCGCTCCCGGACCGATTGCGGTTCCATCCGCAGGTCGAAGGCCATCGCCGCCTTCCGGTTGGCCAGCAACCTCAGGGCTCTTTCCCGGTGCTCGGCTTGGGCAGATGTCTCCGTCTGGTTCGGCCCGAATTCCGCTCCCAGGGAACGCAGCAGGTTGGCCCGCTCATCCAGCCGGGTTCCAGGCAACTCCAGGCTGGGTGTCAATTCACCAATCGAGTACTCCGGGCTGTTGGGGTTGGCGTCAATTCGCATCGGCTGCCAGACAGGTCCAAGCCATCCCGCTCCCTGGCCGTGGGTTTCCTCCACAAAACGCGGAGCCTTGTCCGGCGAATGGGGCATCAGGTTGATGGCGGGTGGCAGGGCGTTCCCAGCCCCCCAACCCATCCTCGCCAGCACGGAAGACATTCCGGGAAAATCTTCCCGCAGCGGTTGGCCCTGGTTCAGCATCGGCTGGCCGGTCAATAAAAGGTGCGGCGCCGTCGTGTGGTTCACATCCGTGTGGGTCATCGACCGGATCAAACAAACCTTGTCCAGTCGCCGTGCGATGCCCGGCAGGTGCTCGCACACACGCACCCCGGGCAGGGCGGTTTGGATGGTCGAGAACTCGCCACGGTACTCGACTGGGGCCTCAGGCTTCGGGTCCAGGGTGTCCTGCTGGGCAGGTCCGCCCCACAAGAAGATAAAAATGCAGGCTTTCGCTTTCCCGGTGGGTGCCAGGCTCAATTCCCGACCCTGTAGCAGCGAGGGCAGGCTGATTCCAAACAGGGGCAGGGCTCCTGTCTGCACAATCTGCCTGCGAGTCGGTCGCCTCGGACCCATGTTCCCTTCCCGCATGAACTGCAGCGGTTTCTGAAACGGTGCCCTATTTTACCACCTTTTTTCAGGCATTTGCCCGCCGACTTCCGCCGGATTATGCTCAGGTCTGGTCGCGTTATCTTTCCCACAGGAGGCAGCGATGCTGCGTCGTACCCTACTCTCTGTTGGCCTGGGCGCCCTGTGCGCCACGGGCCTGTTCGCCCAGGACGGCGAGAAAAAGGTCCCCAAGCTGCTGGTGATCACCGAATCCAAGGGGTTCGTGCACTCGGTGGTGAAGCGCCCCGCGCCCGACAAGTTCTGCATCGTCGAGGAGGCCCTCACCAAGTTGGGCAAGGAAACCGGCGATTTCGAGGCCGTCTGCTCCCAGGACAGCCGCAAGGAAATCACCGCCGAAAACTTGCAGAAGTACGATGCCGTCTTCTTCTACACCACCGGCGACCTGCCCTGGAGCGAGACCCAGAAGGCCGATCTGCTCAATTATGTGAAATCCGGCAAGGGTTTCTCAGGCAGTCACTGCGCCACGGACACCTTCTACGGCTGGACCCCCTACGGCGACATGATCGGTGGTTATTTCGACGGCCACCCCTGGCACACCAAGGTCAAGGTGATGGTCGAGGACAAGTCTAACCCCGCCACCAGCCACTTGGGCGACTCGTTCGAGATCACCGACGAGCTCTACCAGTTCCGTTCCCCCTACAGCCGTGACAAGCTGCGCGTCCTCATGCGCATCGACCCGTCCTGGGCCAAGGAAAAGCGCCTCGACGAGCTGAAGCAAATCGACAAGCGCAAGGCCGACCTCACTGCCAAGGCGGACAAGCTTGCCAAGGAAGGCAAGGCCCAAGAGGCTGAAAAAGCCCGCAAGGATGCCGAAAGAATGAAGCCCGGCGTCCACCGCCAGGACGATGACCACGCCCTCGCCTGGGTGCGGGACTATGGCAAGGGCCGCGTGTTTTACACCGCCCTCGGCCACCGGGAAGAGGTTTGGAAGGACCCCCGCTTCCTCAGCCATGTGCGCGGCGGCTTGCAATACGCCATGGGTAAGGCCAAGGGGGATGCCAGCCCCCGGCCCGCCCCCACCGAGTGAATTTCGCTTCATTTTCAGCAAAAGGCGCGTTCCGGCTCCGGGGCGTGCCTTTTCTCATTTGACCAGTCCCGGCGAAGCCCCTAGAAGGGAATAGGCGGGTCCGGCCCGCGATCTCATTTCCGGTTCAGTTTGAGGAAAACATGGCTGCTTTTCGCAAGTTCTTCCGGGCTGGCCTGACGGGCTTGGCCTGCGCCTTGATGGTTCCGGTCGGTGGGTTGCGGGCAGAGGAAACCGCCCTCGATCGGTATGTGAAAAAGCCCGACAACACCTACGCGTGGAAGGTGGTGAACAAGGTCGAAGCTGCCGGAACCACCCAGTTTGTGGTCGAACTCGTTTCCCAGACCTGGCGCAATTCCGCCGAGGTCAACCGCCCGGTCTGGAAACACTGGCTGGTGATCACCAAGCCGAACAACGCCAAAAGCGACACCGCCTTCCTTTTCATCTCGGGTGGCGCCAACCGCGATTCCGACAAGCCGCCAACTGGCGCCGATGGCCGCACCCTGGCCATCGCCAAGGCCACCGGCGGCGTCACCGCCGAGCTGAAGATGGTCCCCAACCAGACCCTCCAGTTCCTGGGTGACGGCGTTAACCGCACCGAGGATGACCTCATCGGCTTCACCTGGGATCAGTACCTCAAGACTGGCGACGAGACCTGGCCCGCCCGCCTCCCCATGACCAAGAGCGCCGTCCGCGCCATGGACTGCATGCAGGAACTGCTCGCCAGCGACGAGGGCGGCAAGCTGAAGCTGGAAAAGTTCGTGGTCTCCGGCGGCTCCAAGCGCGGCTGGACCACATGGACCACAGCCGCGGTCGACAAGCGCGTGGTCGCTATCATCCCCGCCGTGATCGATGTGCTCAACCTGCGCGATTGCATGCGCAACCACCTGTGGTCCTTCGGCTTCTACACCCACTCCGTGGGTGACTATGTCCGCCACAACATCATGCAGCGCATGGATGATCCCCGCATCGAGAAGCTGTACGAGATTGAGGATCCCTGGTCCTACCGCGACCGCCTCACCATGCCCAAGTACATCGTCAACTCCGCCGGCGACCAGTTCTTCTGCCCGGACTCGTCGCAGTTCTATTTCAACGGCCTGCCGGGCGAGAAGCACCTGCGCTATGTCCCCAACACGGACCACTCCCTGCGCGATAGCGACGCCACCGAGTGTCTGGCCGCCTTCTACCACACGGTGCAAAACGGCAACCAGCGCCCCCAGTACTCCTGGTCGTTCGAGGGAGACAACACCATCAAGGTGGTCTGCGCCACCAAACCCAAGGAAGTGAAGCTCTGGAAGGCCACCAACCCCAAGGCCCGCGACTTCCGCCTCGAGAAGATCGGCAAGGCCTACACCAGCGTCAAGCTGGAGGATCAGGGCGATGGAGTCTATGTCGGCAAGGTTGAAAAACCCGCCGAAGGCTGGACGGCCTACTTCGTGGAGATGACTTTCCCTTCCGGGCTGCCCCTGCCTCTCAAGGTCACCTCCGGCTGCCGCATCATCCCCGAGATCCTACCGTTCAAGAATCTCGATCCCGCCAAGGGCCCGCTCGAACCCGAGCCCAAGCGCTGACAGATTGAGAAAAACGGTCCAAAGCCGGGGCGGCCCATCAGGCCGCCCCGGCTTTTTGCATGCACCCCGGCTGTGGATTAGTCAAACTTGAGGAATAATTCAAATTTTTTCCACCTCCCAAGGACCGCTTCGACGAATATTCAGCAAATTCAGAAACATCCACACTCAAACTTCCGATAGAGACGAAGGGACCTTGCGTTCGCAAGGTGTCTAACTGCGTGGATGGTGCGGATGAGCGCGGCAAGCCCGGCCGGAAAACAAACGCCAGCAAGTTCTCCGGCCCACACCGCCGGGGGGTTGCTGCTGCAGGTTGTCCGGTACGGCATCGCCATCGGTGCCCTCGTCGCCGCGGGCGTGGCAGCCGTCTGGTGGTGGAACACCCGCGATATCTCCACCGAAAACGCTTATGTCGTCGGCAATGTCACTCCCATCTCGGCGGAGGTTGCCGGCAATGTGGTCGCGCTGTTCGCCGATGACAACATGGTGGTCAAGGCGGGCGAACCCCTGCTGCAAATTGATCCGGTGCCCTACCAGTTGGCGGTGGATGAGGCCCGCGCCGATTACCGCAAGGCCCTGAAAGAGCTGGAAGGGGCCGCCATCACCGTCCGCCTCACCGATCAGGACCGGAAATCCGGCTTCGATTCCGCCCAGGCCCGCCTGCGCGAGCAGGAAGAGTCCCTCAAGGCCAGCGAGCTCGAAGCCAACGCCCGCGAAAGCATCCACAACAAGGAAAAGGAAACCCTGCTGGCCAGCCGGGCCGAGGAACCGGGCCTAATCGCCCTCGAGCGCAACGCGCGCGACTACTTCGAGCGCTACGACAGTCTCGCCAAATCGGGCGATATCCCCGTCCAGGACCGCGACAACAAGGAAGCCACCTGGAAGGACGCCCTCGCCCGCCTGAACAATCTCAAAAGCCGCATCGCGGCGCTGGAAAGCCAGGTGATGGCCAGCGACCTCGACAAGCGGCAGGCTCTCGTCCGTGTGGAAAAACAAAAACGCGCCGTTGCCGATGCCCAGGCGATGGTCGGTCGCGCCCAGGCCGCCTTGCTCCAACCCGACATCGCCGAGGCCGATCGCTCCGCCCTGCAGCGTAAGGTCGATCTATCCAGGGCCCGTCTGCAGCAGGCCAAACTCCGCCTCGCCAACACGCTCGTGCGCGCCCCCATGGCCGGCATCGTCAGCAAACGCACCGCCCAACTGGGCCAAACCATCGCCGGCGGCCAGCCGTTCCTCAGCATCACACCCCTCGACCTCGACAATGTCTGGGTCGTCGCCAACCTCCGCGAGGATCAATTGGCCCGCACCCGTGTCGGCCAGCAGGTCATTGTCAGGGTCGATGCCATCCCGGGTATCGAATTCCCCTGCTGGGTCGAAAGCCTCTCGGGCGGTACCGGCGCCGCATTCTCCCTGTTCCCGCCCGACAACGCCACCGGCAACTTCACCCGCATCGTCCAGCGCCTCCCGGTCCGCCTGCGATTCCAGGCGAAGGATAATTTCGAAAACCGTATCCGCCCGGGTATGTCCTGCAAGATCCGCATCGAGCCCGATGTGACTGTCCGTGATCCGGGAGCCTCCCCATGAGGTTCCATCGCCCACATGCCCTGGCCCTGTTGATCTGGGTGTCCGCCTCCATTCTGCCCGCAGCCCTGCTGGCGCAGGAAAAACCCGAATTGCCTCCGGTTCCCACGCTCACTCCCCCCGCTGTCGACCCCACCCCACCCGCCGGCGATGGCCAGGCCCTCAACCTGCAACTGGCCCTGTCCAAAAGTCTGGCCAATGTCCGGGTGGTGCAGGCGGTGGTCAACACCCGCACCGCCACCGTCGGGCGGTTCGAGGCGCTCAAGCACTTTGTGCCCATGGCCAATCTGCCCCAGTTGTTCGTTGGCTTGCAAAACGCCTCGGGGCGTGATGGTTCCGCCAGCATCTTCCCCGATGTGACCGGTGGCACCCCGTTTTTTGGCGAGGGCCTCATCCATGCCCAGCTCAGCCGGGCCAACCTGTTCTTCCCGCTCGACCCCTCCGGCCAAATCACCGCTCTGCCCATCGCCGAGGAAGGCATCCGCGCCAAGCTGCTGATGGAGGAGCTCGTCCGCCGTTCCCAGGTGGAACTGGCGGCGCAGAGTTATTTCGAAGCCAAGCGCCTCCGCCATGCGGCGCTCACGGCCAATTACGCCAGAGACTTCGCCGCCGCGCGCGAGGCCCGGGTCGAACGCCGCCTGGCCCAGCGCCAGGTGCACGATGTGGAACTCACAGCCGCCCGCGTGGACAACACCAAAAGCCGGGTGATGGTCGAGGAGATCGAACGCGCCTCCCGCCTGGCCCAAAGGCGCCTGGGCCAAACCCTGCACACCAGCCGGTTGCTGGTGCCACAGGGCGGCGAGCCCGTCCCGGTCCGCCTGGATGGCCCCTACTCCTTCGACCTCGAATCCCCCGACGAAATCCACCTCGACTGGGTGGCCGACCTGCCCCAAACCCGCGAGGACGCCATCGAGATGGCCCGTCGCAAGCGCGTCGAGGTCCGCATCCTGGTCATAGGCCTCAACATTGCAAGGTTGGCTGAAAGGCGCGATCTCCTCCGCCTTCTGGGTTTGGGCAGCCTGCCCTTGGGCCTGTCCTTCAAGAACACCACCATTCCCAACGGTGGCCCCGCCACGCTGGGTACCATCTTCGGCACCCTGTACGAGGTGCCGGTGGTCGATTTCGGCTTCTGGTCCAATGTCCGCCGTGCCCGGCTCGATGTGGTCCGTTCCCAGCTCGATCTTGAAAAGGTCCTGCTCGAGGTCGAGGAAGACGCCGGCAATGCCTGGGATCGCCTGCGCCAGGCCGAGTTCGAGCATGGCCAAAAGCAGCGGGAGGAGGCGCTGGCCACCGAGTTGCGCGAGCGTGCCGGTCGCATGTTCGCGCAAAAGCAGATGATCGCCCTCGATGTGCAAGAAGCCGACTTGGCCCTCAGCCAAGCTCAGACCAACCGCTGGACCGCCTGGTACAACCTCCAGCTCGCCCGTCTCGACCTGCTCCGCTCCACCGAGCTGTTGCTCGATTACCTCCGCGATGCGGGCATCGAGGCTCCCCCACAACCCGTGGTCGCCATCTCCAAACCCTCCCTGTGGCACAAGCTCACCTGCAAAATGCTGCCCGCCCACGAGCACGGGGAGGTCAACCGATGAACGGCCTTCCCCTCTCCCGCCGAACATTCTTGACCGCCGCGGGCGGATATTGCGCCGCCACCGCCGCTGCCCAACAGCCATCCACCCTGCCACCTCCCCGCCCGGTCACCGACCCGTCCCCCCTCAAGGTGGCTCCTTCGGTCTTGGTCGCAGGCAGCACCACCACCCTAAGGGTCAGGCAAGTCCTGCCGCACGATGGTTTGGCCCCGGGCGACCGCTTGCTGAACAGCCAATCAGACCTGCAAGTGGGCGACCGCTTCCTGGCCGAGTTGGTCGATCAGTCAAGAATCGCCGGCCAGATACCGGCAATGATCGGCGGCGAGGTCGCCGATGTGGTAGCTCCGGGTTGCTTCGGCAAAAATGGCAAGCTCTACCTGCGACTCTCGCAATTGGTCCGGCGCGAGGAA
>JAFMJU010000151.1 GCA_017853285.1 Gemmataceae bacterium | reverse complement strand
TCCTCGCCCAACAGGGCGATGGACTGGCGCGCGCCGCCCTCGGCATCGTTGATCTTTTTTTTAATCTGGGTGTGCTGGAAGTGGAGGCGGTTGAGGATGCGCTCGTCGGCGACGGTCCATTGCAGCTTGCGGAGCGCGTTGCGGATGAGGGGCTCTTCGGCGAGGTTGGGACCTGGGAGCCCCAGCAAGACGTCAACCACCGGTTTGCCCAGCCGCGCCTCGAGCTTGTCGAGGTTGGCCACCGGTTCAAGGATCAGGCCGACCCGTTTCTTGAGGAGCAGCGCGTTCTCGGTCCGGCGGGCGGCCAATTCCAGCGGGGCGGCGATCTGGAGCACCCGTTTGGCGAAGATGTGGGTGTAGTAGGCGCGGCGGACCGCGTAGAAGGTCTCCTCGACCTGCTGGTTGACGGCGGCCTGGGCGCGGGTGAGTCCGAGGTTTGCCTGGTCGATGCGGGCACCCAGGGCCGGCTGGACTTTGCCCAAGGGTTTCAGCTTGTTGAGGAAGCGCGCGGTGATCTGCGCGGATTCCTGGCTGGACAGCTCGGCGTGGATGCGTGGCTGGTTGGCCAGGGCGATCTCGAGGCACTCGGGCAGCGTGAGATAGCGGGGTTCGAGGCCTTGGAAATCTGCCTTGGAAGGGTCCAGTTCCTGGGCGGGCAGTGGCGCGGGGCAGGACAAGGCCATGAAAACGGCCGAGCCCAATAGATGCCACCACCTTGAACGCATGGCCTGCTCCGAAACAGAAAGAGGTGCGTTCCATTCTGCCCCGCGCTTCAGGAAAAAAATCGTCGGGGGGCGGGTTGGCCACCCCCCGACGAACATACCGACCGCGTGACCGTCACAACCCGGATATCAGGAACCGGTCTCGTGGTAGTAATCGAGGAAGCCGATCATCATCTCCTCCCAGGTCATGTCGCCCCAGCGGACCTCCTTGGACGGGTCGGGATTGAAGGGGTTTTCTTTTGAATTGTCGTAGTGGGCGACGCACTCGACGCGGGTGCCGGCCGGGACCTTGAGGGGCTGCCTGAGGTGGTAGCTTTCCTGCCAGTTGAAATCGTATTTGGGGACGCGTGCGACCGACTGGAGCTTGCCCGCGGAATCGCGGGTGAGGAACTCGAAGTCCTTGCCGCGCAGGTGCATGTGGGGGGAGAAGGAGAGGATGACGGCATCCTTCTTGAAAAGGCTGCCGGAGCGGACCTCGAAGTTGGGGTGGTTGGCGGGGATGCGGATTCGCTGGTTGGGGATGGCGCGTGTGTGCACCTCGTGTTTGGGCGGGGTTTTGGAGGTCTTGATGCCGACGCTGGAGCGATCGGTCACGGCCCGGCCGTTGGGGGTGTAGTGCATCTGGAACAACAGGCTGGAGCCCTTTGGAATCTTCTTGGCCATGCCGGCGGGGTAGATGACGGGTTCGTCGCCGGGGACATAGGCGGTGAGCATGGCGGCGCCGAAGGTGTCGGGGTCGCCGCGCCGGGGTTGCGGGAATTTTTGCCCCGCGGGAACGACATAAACGATGATGTGGTGGATCTGGGCCCGCTGGTCAGGCTTGGCCTCGACGGCGGTCACCCAGGTGTCTTCAGTGAAGGCCTCGCCGGCGGGGACATATTGGTAGGGCATACCCATGAGGCCGTAGCCGAACTGGGCGGGAACCTTCACCTCCTTGTTCATGGTGATGATGCGGTCTGGCTGGCCGATGCGCCAACCCTCGACGAATTTGCGGGGGGCGGGATCCTCGGCGGGGTTGCCGCGGGGGCAGCCATCATCGAGCCAGGCCAGCAAGTCCTTGCGCTCCTCGTCGGTGAGGCGGCGGTCGTTGGCGAAGTAGCCACGGGGGGCCTCGGCGTGCCAGGGAGGCATGCGGCCGTTGTCGATCACCTCGCGGATCATGGGGGCCCAGCCGAGGGCGTCTTCAGGGTTGAGCAGGGAGAAGGGGCCGGCTTCACCGGGGCGATGGCACTCCTGGCAACGATTCTGGACGATGGAGGCGATCCGGTTGGACCAGGTGATGGTGCCCTTGGATTTCTTCTCTTCGGCTTCGAGGGTGAGCAGGCAGCCGGAGGTGGCGGTCCAGGGGGTTTTGACCTGTTCCTTGGCGAGGACTGACTCGACAGCGTCTTTCAATTCGTGGGTAGTGGGTTTGGCGCGGGAGACGCCGGGGGTGTGCTGGTCATCCACGCGGCCGCGGTAGCGGACGGTGAAGCCCTCGTCGAGCACCAGGGCGCAGGGGACGCGGTCGATACCGAGCCTGGCTGCGAGCTTGCCGTGGGGGTCTTGCAGGACGGGGAAGGATAGGCCCATGGTTTTGGCGTGCTGGAGGATGGCTTTGGGGGAATCGGTCAGCCGGCTGTTGATGCCCACGACCTTCAGGCCGGAGTCCGCCTTGGATTTGGCCAGCTTCTCGATGGCAACCAGATAGTTCTGGCAGACAGGGCAGGAGGAATCGAGGAAAAACACCAGGACCGCCTTGGGGTTTTCCTTGGCGGCTTCAATCAGGGAAACCGTTTTCCCGGTATCCGGCTGCGTGAGGGAGGTCTCGACCAGTTTGACCCCGATGGGGGGCTTGGGGGCGGTTGTATCAGCCAAGGCCAGGGAAAGGACGGCCAAAATGGAAAACATGGGCGAATCTCGGGTTCTTGAGGGAACGGGTGAGCCCGGTTGGGTCATCAACTGTAACTGACTTATATCCTAGTAGTACTTCCCCGGCATCCGTAGGTTTCATGCGGAGGGCTGGTGCCGAAAATGCGGGCGGCATGGGCCGGCGTCAGGACTTGGGGCAACGGGGCGGAGTTCCGGCCCGGAGGGTGGCCTTCTAGCCTGAAAGATTGCGCTTGGTTTTTGGGTTGTTGGGGAACGGGTCTTACCTTTTGGGGAGTGGAACGATGGCGGGACTGGAAGATTTCGCGCTGACGGAACTCGACCGGAAGGCGATGCAGACCCTGGGCGACAAGGTGGTGGTGAAACAACTGGCCCAGCAGACGGTGTTCGACAAGATTCCGCGGTATGTCAGCGAATACCTGCTGGCCAAGTATGTGAAGATCGAGACCCACACCGAAGACTTGGCGCGTATGCAGTCGCGCATCAAGCAGTTGCTGCCCAGCCAGGATGAAGGGCAACTGCTGCGCAACAAACTGATGAGCACCGGGGAGGTGGTGATCATCGACAATGTGGAGGCGCGGGTGGACCTGAAGAACCAACAGCGGTTGGCCCGGGTACCGGCGTTGAGCGAGGACAAGGTGCGGGTGCCGGCGGAGCTGTTGAACCAGCATGTGGGGCTGTTGCTGGGTGGACTGTGGGGCACGGTGAAGCTGCGGTTCACGCCGGAGACGGACGCGCAGCGGCCGATCGAGATGACAGCATTCACGCCGTTTCAGGTGGGGCCGCCGGATCTGGCGGCGCACAAGGAGAGCCGGAAGAAGTTCACGACGGACGAGTGGCTGAACCTGCTGTGCACCTCGGTGGGGTACCAGCCGGAGGCGTACCCGACGCGGCGTGAGAAGCTGCTGCTGTTCGCGCGCCTGGCGCCGCTGGTGGAGCGGAACATCAACCTGCTGGAGCTGGGGCCCCGGCAGACGGGCAAGACCTTCCTGCTGCGCAACCTGTCGCCCAGGGTGTTCGTGGTCTCGGGCGGCAAGACCAGCCCGGCGAACCTGTTCGTGAACCTGGCGACGAAGAGCGTGGGGATTTTGGGTACGCGGAAGGTGGTGGTGTTCGACGAGATCGCCCACACCGAGTTTGGCGACGAAGGGACGACCATCAGCACGCTGAAGGACTTCATGGAGAGCGGGAATTTCTCGCGCGGGTCGCTGCAGTTCACCTCGGACGCCAGCATAGTGCTGGGTGGCAACCTGGATGTGACGGATGGCCAGCCGGCCAGCAAATACCGTCACCTGCTGGAGCCGCTGCCCAAGGAATTGCAAGACACGGCGTTCCACGACCGGGTGCATGCCTACCTGCCGGGCTGGGAGATGCCGAAGATCAGCCCGACCTCGCTGGCCAAGGGCGTGGGCTTTGTGACCGACTACTTTGGCGAGCTGCTGGTGAAGCTGCGCGACGAGGACCACAAGGACCGGTTGCGGTCGGTGAAGTATCAAGCCGGCATGACGAAACGCGACCAGAACGCGGTGGAGCGCGTGGGCAGCGGGCTGATCAAGCTGATCTACCCCGATGGCGTGATGACGCCCGAAGAGCTGAACGAGGTGGCGGACCTGGCGTGCGAGATGCGGCAACGGGTGCACAACCAGCTCAACCGGATCGCGCCGGGGGAATTCAAGCCGCGCCTGATCGCCCGGGAAGGGGTACAGGAGCACGCCGCTTTGGATTTGAAACCCCGGGGGTAGACTGACCGGCCACCAACTCAGCAGCAGCCCTTGGGGCCGCAGCAGGAGCCTTGGTCACCGGCGGGCAACTCGTCCAAGGGGATGCCGCAGCGGTCGGGGGCGAGGCAAGCGGTGTGCTTGGATCCGAGGTGGAGGAGCAGGCCGGCCGGGGTGATTTCTGCCTCGGTGAGCGGGTATTGGGAGATGCTGGTTCCCTCGTATTCGACCTCGACGGGGAGGTCGTCGGTTCCCAGGAGTGGCTCGCCGGCTTTCAGGATGCCGGACAGTTTGGTGGCCTTCAGGCGGTGATCGAGGTCCTTGGCCACCCAGACCTGGAGCAGGCAGGTGGTGCTGGAGCGGACGGTGCCGCCGCAGTCGATGAAATCCTTCCGCACCTTGCCCACCTCGGTGATGTGGAAGTGGGGGGGCACCAGGTCGCCATCGGGAAGCAGAAAATGCAGGGAAGCTTCCGGGTTTTGGGCCAGGGCGTCGCGCAGGTTGGACAGTTTCAGCGACATTGCCACTCCTTTGATCAGGCCAGAAACAGCAGGGGGACAACAACAAGTCCCGCCACGAGGAGCCACCACCTACCCAGTATCCCGACAACCACCCAGGCTGACAACCAGGTCAGGCTGTGCAGAAAAGGGTGCAGGGGATAGTACTTCCAATCAAACTTCCCGGCCCAGGCCAGGCGTTGGAAGGCCTCGGGCTGACGCCTCATGAATCCCCAGACGTATATCTTCCGGGCGCCGCCAAAATCACCCTCCCGCCACAATTGGTCGGCCTTTGCCAGTTCGGCTTTGTCCTGTGCGGATACAAAAGGCACCGATGCGGTCGAGTACAAAGCTCCCGTCAGGGTGCCGAGGAGACCTGCGAGCAGCATGGCCAGTAGGGACGACCGATTGGGATGGGGGAGCGGGGGCGCCTCCATCGGGTGATTCCAGGAAGCGAGAATCTGGTCGATTTTGGATTGCTTCCATCCTTTGGCCAGGAGGTGGTTGGTGATCCCCTTGGCGGTGTGCCGGCCGGGGGGCAGGCCATTTTTTTCCAGCCAGCGCCGCCACCGAGCCTTGCGGGCATCGGGATCACGGGGCCAATTCAGCCAGGTTGTGATTGCCCAAATGAGGCAGATGACCGGAGGCCCTACCCAGGCCAGACGGGTGAGGGTGATGCCGACACGCACGAGGGATGGCAGCGGCGGGGGATTGCCCTCTGCCAGGATGCGGGTGAGTTGGTTGGAGGATTGTTCGGCGGGTTCGCGCACCTCAATGGGAGGCAGGGCGGCGAGCCGGAGGGTTTGCGCGGCGGCGGTGAACGGTATGTCGGCACGCTGGAAGGCGCAGGCCAGGTCTGGCGGTTGCCAGAGGCCCGGTTTGAGTGCTGTCAGCCGCCAGGTGGTGCTGGCATCGTTTGGGTCGACCGTGACGGTGGGGTCCTCCATTTGCCAGAGGGCCGGGTCTGGCGGGGCTGACCACCTGACCGGGGGCCAGGCATTCGCGTTTAGGGCTGAACGGGAATGGAGATGAGCCGTGATGGTGACGGTTTGTCCCGGGAGGACGGAGGAATGATCCGCCGAGACCGTGAGGGTGAGGTCACCCGACACGGGTTGGCAGGCTAACAGCAGTGGCAGCAGGTTCACCAATCGGGCAACTCCGTGGCGGGCCGTTCCCAGGGCCGTTGGGTGGATTCACGCTTTTGGCGCCAGAGGCGCGCAGTGCGCAACAGGTCGAGGGCTTCGCCGGAATGGATCGGTTGGGGTTGTTTGTCATCGAGCAGCACGGGCAGGCGACCTGCTCCGGGCAACGCGGCCTCGGCCATGGGGCCGCCGGATTGGTTGGAGGGTTTGCCTGACTTGGTTTGGGGAGAGGGATTGGAGAAAGGGCGGGTCTCGCCTGGGTCGCCCTGGGTTGACGGGGATTCTCCGGATGCGGGATCGCCGCCTTGGTTTTGGCGGGGTGTTGAATCCGGTTTGCACTGGGCCAGGCGCAGGCGGATGCGAGCCAGAAACAGGTTCAAACGGTCGTTGAGAAGGGGTTCGGATTCGAGGGCCAGTTCCTGTGCGGCCAGCAGGGCCTGGCGATCCATGGGGACTGATTCGCCGGCCAGCACGAGGGCCTCCAGCAGCCTAAGTCTGGTTGCCTGGGTGGGAGGCTGCGCGCGCAGCAGGGCTTCGGCCTGGCGGGCGATACCGGACCGGGAGGGATCGGTGGGGGGGAGCGCGGCGGCTTGGCGCAGCAGTGCCTCGGCGGAAGGGGAAGTCTTTTGTTTTTCTTGGCAGGCGGGCATGACCAGGGTAAGCAGCAGCAGGGCGGCGGACAGATTGGAAGGGGCGCGCAAGGTTGACCCGGTGAGGAAACAGACCCAGGCCAGCAGGGAGAGCAGAAGGCAGAGGGTTTGCGGATTGATCAGGGAGTTTGAGGGGGGAGCGATGGGTTGCCACCGGTCGGCCAGGGTGGTTCCGGCGGCAGAAGCGATGGCTTGCAGGTAAGTGGTGTTCAAGGTAGACCGCACGGGCTGGTCGCGCCACTGCAGCCAATCGCCCGGGCCCATGGGGATGGGTTCGGGCCGGCCTGGTGTGCCGACCTGGACCACCTGGAGTTGGATGCCCTTTTCCGCCAAACGGGCCGCCTCTTGGGTGGCTGAGCCATCGGGGACCGGGTCGTCGCCGTCACTGAACAGGACGACGACGCGGTGGCCCCGGGTGTGTTCGAGCATGGCGCGGGCCATGCGGAGCCCATCGGCCAGCCGGGTGCCGGAGATGGCGCCGGGGCCAGGGGCCAATTCAGGGCGGGCGGCCTCCCGCGGGAGCTGGGTCAGGGTATCGAGGAGCGAGTCGCGATCGTGGGTGGGGGGCACGGCCAGTCTGGCCGAGGCGGCGCAGGTGATGAGGCCGATCCTGCCCGGTTGGCTGGAGGCCAGAGCCGTTAGGGCCTGGGCTGCTTGCAGGTACCTGGGTGGTGAGCCTGCGCGCATGGATTGGCTGAGGTCGATGAGCAAAAGCGTGACGGCTGCTTCTTCCCGGGGGGCGGGCGCCAGCAGCGAGGCAACCGCAGCCAAGGCCGCGACCAACGCGAGGATCCGGCGCGTGCCGGCGGGACGGCCGCGGACGGGTGGAATCACCAGGGGGTCGGGTTGGGCCGGGGTGTTCATGGCGCAGGTGCCCGGGACCCCCCGACTTCAGATGGAAACGACCGGAGATTCCAGGCCGCGGGGCAGTTCCAGCGTGAAGGACTCGCCGGCGACGAAGAGGTCTTCGGCCGGGGAGTAGTGCCGGCGGCGCGCCGACAGGCGGTTGCCCTGGAAGGTGTACTCGCCGTAGGACCAGCGCCCGGTCTGGGTGGCGCTGCCGGCGCAGACCACGGCGAAGGGGAGGCCTTCCCCGGCGCCGTGGTGGTACGCCATATGGCGGTGGCCGTGCATCCACAAGGCGACGCCGCCCCCTTCGGCGACGCGGACCAGTTTCTCTAGATCACGGAGTCTTCTAGTGCGCCATTCCGGCTTGCCGTTGGGCAGGCGCACGGGGTAGTGGGTGACCAGGACCCGCAGGCCACCCTCGAGGCGGTCGAGCAGGCGGGCGAGCCGTTCGAGCTGGTCGCGACCCACGGCGCCGGTGGCGTCCCACGGCAGGGTGTTCGGCTTGCTGGAGTTGACGGCGACCAGCCACAGGGGGCCGACGCGCTGGGCGAAGGGGTAGATCGAGTCGTCGAGGCGGAGGCCCTGCTGCCACGGGCTGAAGCGTTGCTCGAACATGCCGGCCTTGACGGTGCGCGACAGCAGGTGGTCGTGGTTGCCGGGGACGGCGATGCCGGGAAAATGGCTCGTGCCGAGGATGTCGGCGGCCTCGAGGAACTCCTCGTCGAAGCCCAGGCAACTGGCGTCGCCCGAGAAAACCCGGTGGTCGGGCTGGCGTTCCTCCAGGTCGCGGGCGAGGGCCCGCAGGGTGTGATCGGCGTGGCGGAAGCGGTGGGCGCGGCCCAGCAAACGCAGGTTGACCCAGCCGGCGGTCCGCTTGCTGAACAGGTCGCGCATGCCGAAGCGGTATTTGGGCAGGCAGACATGCACATCGGAAAAGTGCGCCAGGCGTATGGACGGCCCCGGCGTATCCGCCGGGTTATGTGAGTGCCCGGCCACAGTCATGGCCGGGTGCTTCCGGGTGCTGAATCGGGAGATGCGACCGCGGGGGTACCGGGGGCGCCCGGGGGAGGCGCGCCCTTGCCGGGCGCCGTTTTTTTCCGGTTGAGCCGTGCCCTTTCGGCGGCGGCGGCGGACAGTGTGCGGGCCGTGGCGGCACTGCGCAT
>JAFMJU010000150.1 GCA_017853285.1 Gemmataceae bacterium | reverse complement strand
CGCCATGTCCGGGTCGGGGCAACGGCCCAGGGCCCGCAGCAGAACCGGCCGCATCCCGTTCCACAATGCTGGGTCGAGCTTGCCCGCGATCGCCACCCAGTTCGCGCGGGCCCGGTCGATATCCCGAAAGGCGGCCGCCAACCCGGATGGTAGTTCCAGCTCGTCCATGGAACGCCAAACCTCGGGGCCGGGTTCCGGCGGGAAGGGATCAGGTCAACGGCAGGCTGAAACGCCCGCTGTTCTCGTTGGCGCCACCAACCTGGATGGGGGTGGAGCAGGCTTCCTCGGCCAGCCCGGGCATGTCCTCGCGGGCGTTGTGCTCGCCGGATGCCAGTTCCGCTGTCTCTACCCGGGCAAAGAGCGTGAACGCGGTGGCGTCCTCCACCCTGGCACGGACGATTTGCCCGATCAGGCGTTCGGGCCCATCAAACACCACGATGTGGTCGGCCATCGATTTGCCGGAAAGTTGTGGCAGACCGGTGCGCACCGAACGGGCCGTCTTTCCCTTGCCCTCGACCAGCACATCCACCTCGCTGCCGATCATGGCGCGGTGCAAGCGCAGGCTGTTGGCGTTCTGGACCGCCAGCAGATCGTTATTACGGCGTTTCTTCGTCTCTTCGGGGATGTCGTCCACAAACTTGTCGATGGCCCGGGTGCCTGGCCTTGGGCTGTATTTGAATATGTAACTGTTTTTGAATCCGCACTCGGCGGTGAGGTCCATCGTCTTTTGGAACGACTCTTCGGTCTCGCCGGGGAAACCGACAATGAAGTCGGAAGAAACCGTGGCCACCGGGCAACGCTCGCGGATGCGGTGCATCATCTCGCGGTACTGGGCCACGGTGTACTGGCGTTTCATGGCCTGCAGCATCGTGTCGCAGCCTGACTGGGCCGGGACATGCAGGTACTTCACCACCTTGGGCAGGTCCCGCACGGCGTCGAGGAGATCATCGGTCATGTCGAGGGGGAAGTTGGTGATGAAACGGATGCGGTCGAGCCCGTCGATGGCGTTCAGCCGCTCCAACAGGTCAGACAGGCGGGAGAACCGCCCATCCCCCAAGGGATGGCGATAGCTGTTGACCGTCTGGCCCAACAGAGTGACCTCGCGGCAGCCCTCTCCCGCGAGGCGGCGGGACTCTTCCACGATGTGATCTGGGTGACGGGACTGCTCAGGCCCGCGTGTGGAGGGGACCACACAGTAGGTGCAGAACTTGTCGCAGCCGATCTGGATGCGGACAAACGCCTGGAAAGGCGTGGGGCGCATGGAAGCGTCGCGGGGAGGATCGAAGCTTTCGAAGGAGGCTTCGACTTCCTTCCGGGAGGCGTCCTTGCGGCCCAGGCTCAAAGCCAGCTGCGGGCGCCCCGTCCGCCGGACCTCCTCGACCAGTTCCGGGATGCGGGCGAGCTGGCCGGTGCCGCAGACAAGATCCACATGGGGGGCCCGCGCCAAGATCTTGTCCTGATCCTTCTGGGCCATGCATCCCAGCACGCCCAGCACCTTGCGCGGGTTGTGCTCCATATGGACGCGCAGCCGGCCCAAGGCACTGTAGATCTTGTCCTCCGCATGCTGGCGGACGCTGCAGGTGTTGAAGAGGATAACATCCGCCTCGCGCGGCTCCTCCACCAGGGAGTACCCCTGGCGGCGCAAAGCGCCCACCACCAGCTCGCTGTCCAGCACATTCATCTGGCAGCCGACGGTTTCGATGTAGAGTTTGCCCGTGGAACCGTTCATGAAAACCTGCGCGCAACTTGGATCGCTTCGACCAGCCCGACCTGCGTGGCGGGATCACCCTGAGTATTTCGCCTACTCCAGTGTACCTTGGCGGCGCTTTTTTGGGAAAAACCAGACCCCATCCCGCCCAATTGGGCCGGTGGGATCGCCATCAGGCCCCGGGCAACCGTCAGTTTCGTCATTGCAGGGGTTTTGAAGGCAGGGCCTTGGCGTCGGGATTGACCACGGTGACGGCTATTTCCTTGCCGGAATCGGGTTGTTGGCCTTCCCAGGGGCCTTCTGTTTGCACGGTCCATTGGAAATTGCCCAGCCACCCGGAACGCTGCCCGTGGGCGGTCCATCGCTGCCATCCGGGGGCTCCCTGTGGATTTGGGCCCGCCGGGCGCCATTTGCGGGGCAGGATCAGATACATGGGTATGCCGACCAGGACCACCAGCAACAACATCAACAAAAACAGAACCACGAACAGCGCCAACGCACCCACGAACACAAACGGCAACACCGGCCACGCGTACCAGGGCAGATTGGGTGGCTGGAATTGGGGCCTGGGGTTATCCATGCAGTCATTCTAACCTGCCCGGGTTGCCCGCCTGTTGGGTGCCAGTCAGTTCTTGGCCAGCTTGATGGCGCCCTTGGCGGGTCGGGGCTCACTGTTCGCGGCGGCCTCCGCACGGTTGCTCCACCACCATTCGGTGGGCAACAAGGCGAAGCCCACCAGAACCAGATGGCCGATCCAGGTCCAGCGCAAGGCGCTGGCCAGGGTTTGGTCGAACCCGTAGGCGTGCAGGCCGACGCTCAACTGATTGGTGCCGAACCAACTCCAGGCGGTGATCATGTTGCCCAGGATGGCCAGGGCGGCCACCCCACGGTCACCCACCATCTTGCCCCATCGCGCGTGGAGGATGAGGGCGTTCCAAATCACGATGAGCAGGGCGCCGTTTTCCTTTGGATCCCAGCCCCAGAACCGGCCCCATGACTGGTCAGCCCAGATGCCACCGAGCACCGTGCCGACAAAGCTGAGCAGGGTGGCGAAACAGGCGACACCGTAGATCTTTTGGGCCAGCGCCTTTCCAGACGCCTTGCCCATCCACGGGGTGCATAAGCCCCACAACAGGTAGCCGATTCCAAGGAACCCGGCGACGAAGCTAGCCGTGTATCCCAGGGTGACGCAAGTCACATGGGTGGCCAGCCAGAAGTTGGTGTCGAGCACCGCCTGGAGCATCTCCAGCGTGTCGCCCTTCTCGGACAAGAACTGGGCGATCAACAGCGACAAGAAGCCGCAGACGGCAGCGACGGCGTTGCCGGCGCCACGGCGGTCGAAGGCCTCGAGGAAAATCCCCAGCCACGCGCATCCCCAGCCGATGAACACGGCCGAGGAATACAGGTTGGTCACCGGGGGCCGGCCGTGGAGGTACATGCGCGCCACCAAGGCCACGGTGTGCAGGCTGGCGGCGATGATCGCGGTGGAAAAAGCGATATCGCGCAGGCGCAACCAGGGGGCCGGCAGCAACCAGGCCATCAGGCCCAGCAGCAACACCACCACATAGAGAACCAGCGTGGAGTAGAGCGGGTTGGTGAAGTTGTAGGCCTGTTCCACGCGCAACTTGCCCATCACGGCCCGGCCGACCCGTTCCTCCATGAGCTTGCCGTACTCGGCCACGGCCTGGTTGAAGTCAGTTGGCTTTCCTTGCGCGAATGAACCCAGAACACGGCTGAACGCTTCCAACGCCGGGTCAACGGGTTGGCCCTCACGGCTATTCGCCAGGGCGGTAAGAAAGGGCGTCCAAACCTGCCGGTCCGCCTGGGGCACTTCGGCTTCCGCGCTTTTCACGGGTGGGAAAATACCGGTCTCGGGCAGTGTGTATGTGGCCAGTTGGATGTAAAGCTGCAGGTGGTTGGCGAGTTCGAGTGCGCCCGCCTGATAGGGATCGAGCCGTTTGCCGGCCCGCTTGGCGTCAGCGGCGCGCTTGGCGTCGTCCTCGAGCAGGCCCAGCTTGTCCTGGAACTCTTCCACCGCGTAGCGCAACCCGCTGCGGCGCTGCAGGCCCAGGTTGGCCAACAACTGGTCGTTCTCGATGCGGAAAACCTTCAAGGCGGGGGCCTTGTCGCGGTTGAGACGGGAGGTCATCACCTTCAGCAGCCATTCGATGGCAGGGCGACTGCGCCCGCGCTCGTCGGTGTAAACCGTGCGGGTGGTGATGATCATCAGGCTGGTGCGCGCGAGCGAGTCCATCGGCTTGACCCGGCCGCCATTCTGGATGGGCAAGGCACCGAAGGCGTCGAGATCGTAATCGGAGCCCCGATAGGAGGAGGCGATCAGCAGGAGCACCACGACCGAGGAAAGCACCACGGCGGCCACCCAAGTCCACCAAGGCTGGTTTGCTGATTTTGGCGGGGTTTCGGCCGCCACCGGCTTGGACTGGCTCATGCCTGCCTCCGCATGTAACGCATCAGGGTGGCGCCGAAGTGGACCAGCATCCCGAGGCTGACCACGGCGCAGGAAAGGTAAGGCAGCGTCCAGCCGGGATTGCGCACCACCTGCAAGACGCTGCCGGAATCACCCGCCAGAGCCTGGTGCTGGTAGAAGGTCTCGCCCGCGTGACGCATCGGCTCATTCATCTTGATGACGCTGACCCGGTCGATCCCCAGGGACGGGTCTTCCAGGCGCACATCCGATTGGAAGTTGAGCGGGGTGTTGGTGCCGGGGTACACATCGTGCGTGAATTTATCCAGCGTGATGGTGTAGGGGCGGTAGCTGCGCCGGTTGCGGAGGGCGACCTTCCAGGGACCGCCCTCGCCCAGTTTCACCTCCTGGACCCGGACGGGGCGGGTGAGTTGGAACAGGGTGCTGACCAGCCATGTACCCAACGGCTGCCCGGATGATTTATCCAGCAGTTGGACATAGGCACCCGGCATGTTGACGCGCTGCTCCGGGTCGACGCCCGAGACCGGGGGCATCGCCTTCAGGGCGAGCGTTTTGCCCTCCCCCTCGGTGGCGGGGTTCTCGAACCCGTCGGGAAATTTCTCCAGCAAATCACAATTGGAGGCATACTGCAGCACCTTCACACGGCACGGCAGTGCCTCGTTTTCAATTATTTCACCCGAGCGGGTGGCTGATGCCAGGATCTCCTGCGGGATGACCACGGTGTCCACCTGGCCATCGGGCCGCGGGCAGGTGAAGGCCAACTCGTTGAACCGGGTGATTTCCAGGAAGCTGGATTTGCCCCCCTGGACCAGCGTCATCACATTTTCCTCTGCGAATTCGCGCGTGACGAATTCACCCGCCATCATCATGACGAGACCGGCGTGGATGAGCAGGATGCCGGAACGGCCCCATGAAAACCGGAACCGAACCATATGGGCGGCCACGAGATTGAGCAACAACGCCCAAAACAGAAGCTTGCCACCCGGGAACCAGAAGCCGAGCCCCCAGGAGGCATCCGGCGAGGCGTTGAAAAAGACCTGGAGAAACAGCAGGGTCAATTTGTTGGGGATGAGTACCCACCAGGACCAGAAATACTCGTTGACCACATCCCAAACATCTTGTTCCTTCTGGGCCAGCGTGCCGTAAAAGACGAGGATGAGAGAGAGGGCGAACAACACTACGGTCAAGCGAAGGGAAGCGAGCGGCCTGAGCAGCCGCTTCCAGGTCGGGTAGGCACCACGGGGAGCCCCCACATCTGCAGAAGCATCAGAATGCAGCGCGTTATCCATGAAAACTATTCCCCGGCGAGCCGTTGCGGGCCGAATCGCGTGGCGGGCTCAATTGAATTTCAGTGTCCGGACCAATTCGGAAAAGCCTTCGCGAACCTTGGCGACTTCGGAGGGATCGCCGGTCAGCTTCACGAACCAAAGCGCCTCGGGCCGGCGGACAATCGCCCCCAGAAGACGCTGCGGGCCGGTCGGGCCCTTGCCGCTGATGTCCACCAGAAGGGCCTCCTCGCCCCCGGCGATTTTCTCCCTGGCCAACCCTTTTTCCAAAGTGGTCGGGTCTTCCGGGGTGAGGGCCATCTGCCCCCTCCAACGATTGACATTGTCAGCGACCGAATTCCCCTCAGGTTTGAGGGGCGACAGGGTGACCTTCACCGAAGGAACCCCATCCACCTCGAGGACCCTGGCGGCGAACATCACTTTCTTGTCCGATTCACGCCAGCCACCCGGAAGCTTGTAGGCCAGTTTTTCGGCGGCATCCTTCGCCCCGCTGGTCACCTGCCCCGGTTGACCGACAGGTGGCTGATTCCTTGCCATGGGGGGCATGCCTGACATGCCACCCATTCCACCCATGCCCTGGCGTGGCTTGCGCTTGCCGGCCAGGTTCACCACATGCACTGTCAGGTCGTTGACCTTGCGATCTGAAACCGCCTGGGGAAGTTCGGCTTCCTTCAGATCTTCCAAGCTCAATTCACCACGCCAACGGTTCACATTGGCCAAAAGCGAACCAGCCACACCCTCGAAGCGGTTCACCGCGACCTCCAGGCCGGAATCACCCGGCAACTTGAAAGTGGCGTAACGCAAACCCTGACCTTTGGTCTCCGTCCAACCAGAAGGCAGTTTCCATTCCAAATTGGCTCCGGTCGCCTTCAGGGTTGAGACCAGATCATCAAACGCCTTCTTCTGGGCCTCAACGGCCTCGGGATCTCCCATCAACTTGAAAAACCAGGTGGCATCGGGCCGGTAAACAGCCGCGGCCAAGGTGCGAGCAGGGGTCGGTTCCGCTGCCGGGCCGGCCTCCAAATTGGCATCAGGCGCATTTGTATATGAAGATATCTTTGCTTTTTCCTGACAACCAGACCCAAAACCCAGCGCAACCAAGGCCACCAAAGGCATGGCAGAACAACCATGCATAAACCGTAAAAAAGATTGCATTATTTGTCTCAATAAGGCTGGCTGGCTGGAGGGGGAGTTTAGGGTGCTCCCCCGTTATCTGGACTGTTGGACCCAAAAAAACCAAGGAAAAACGCTACCCAGCAGTTGTTCCATGCTTGCATTTTGGCGTGTGATCGTCAAGAAATTGCTCCGGATGCTACCCTTGGGGTGTTAACGGAAGGCCAAATCATTCCACACTTATTTCTAGGGGCCGGCTGCCCGGGCCGAATGAAAAATCCCCCCTCTTGGATCAGCCCAGACTCATCCCCAAGCCTTCATCAAATCCACTTCTAAATTTCAACAATCCTTCATCTACCTTTCACAAAATCCACATGAACGTTTTTTAAGCTTCGGTCAGTTCTGAATGGAATTTCACCCAAGGAAGAGGAAGGACAAATGATTAGCAAAGTAAATCTAACCCCCAGGAAAGGTTTCACCCTGATCGAACTGCTGGTGGTGATTGCCATCATCGCGGTCTTGGTGGGCCTGCTGGTGCCAGCGGTTCAAAAGGTGCGCGAGGCGGCCAACCGGATGAGCTGCCAGAACAACATGAAGCAGTACGGCTTGGCCATGCACAACTACGCCGGCACCAACGGCGATCGTTTCCCTTCCACCCGTATCAACACCCCGACCAACAAATTCCGGGCCTGGACGGTCACCGTGCTTGCCTATGTTGAGCAAGACAACATCGCCAAGATGTGGGACATGGGCACCGCATGGAATTCCCCGACCAACTTGGTGAATGCCCAAAACAAACTGAAGCTTTTCCGCTGCCCCTCGGCTCCGGACGCCCGCCGGAATCCCAGCACCACCCTGCCTGCCCTTGGGCCCAGTGACTACCTGGTTTTCCATCAGATCCGTCGTCGGTTCTACCAGGGCAACAACCTTCCCGACCCGGGCATGGACCTGACCGGCGCTCTGGAAAACGGGCGTGAAACCCCCATTTCGGCTATCCTTGATGGTACTTCCAACACCTTCATGATCCTCGAGGATAGCGGGCAGCCCAACAGCATCATCCTCGGCCGCGACACCGGTGCCACCTTGCCAGAAGGCCTCGGCTGGGCTGACCCTGATGGGGTATCGGGCAGTATCGACGGAACCAACCGGAGCACCGGCGCCATCAACACCGCCACCAGTTTTGCCGGTGGTACCTGCGTCATGAACTGCAACAACTTCAGCGAGCCTTACAGCATGCACTCCGGCGGCATCAACGCCCTGTTCTGCGATGGCGCCGTGAGGCTTGTCAATTCGGCGATTACCCCGGCCACCTTTGCCGCATTGGTGACCCGTGACCGCGGCGAAATTCCCGGCGATTATTGATTCCGCGGTGTCTTGAATTCTTCGCGAACAACCGCCGAACCGATTCGGCGGTTGTTTTTTTGAAAGGATTGAATTGCGATGGCCATTTTCCTGCTTGCTTGCCTGTTGAACCCCGGACAAGTCAGCCTGTTGGGCAAATTAGAAATTCCGGGAACAGCCTCGGACCTATCCGGCCTAGGCGGCAAGCTGAATGATGGCTCGCCCGCAAATCTGTTGGGTGGAATTGGAAGCGCCCTCGCCAGCGGGCCCAACCCGGGTGAATTTTATTTTCTGCCTGACCGCGGTCCCGGTGATGGCGCGGCAAACTATCTGTGCCGTTTCCACCAGGCGAAGTTAGCCCTCGGGGCCGATGGCAAGCCTGTTTTCTCCCTTGTGAAAACAACACCACTTCGGAACAAAAATGGCCAGGCTTACCAGGGTTTGGCTTCGGACCTGAAAACTCGAATGGACCCCGAAGGCCTTCGGGTGGGCCCGTGGCCAGCATGTGTTCCCTCGGGCCAAAAACCCGCTGGAAACGCCTTTTACATTTCAGAGGAGTATGGGCCCAAAGTTTCTATTTTCCAGCAGGATGGCACCCTGGTGATGGACCTGCCCACCCCATCCAAATTGACTGTGGCTAAACCCAACCCGGATGCCGAGACCGAACTCGCGCAGAACATAGCCGGAAGGCAACCCAACAAAGGATTCGCGGGATTGGCCCTG
>JAFMJU010000149.1 GCA_017853285.1 Gemmataceae bacterium | reverse complement strand
TTTTCGCTGTTGGGACGGTGAGTGATGCCTGCGGCGAGGAAGGGAAGCACGCCCAGGGCGGCGCCTGCCACATCGTTTTTGGTGTTACCACCCAGCTTTTCAATCGACCAGGAACCATCCTTGTTCTGTGTGTTTGCCAGCCAACGCAGACCACGGGCCACAGCCGCTTCAGAGACCTCGCTACCGCCACCCTGTGAAAGCGCGGCCTTTTTTCCACCCCCGGATCGGCCAACCATGCCTCCGGCGCTCATGCTGCCTCCAGCCCCGGCTGAGAGGTCGGCACCTTTGGCGTTGCCCAAATCGGCCATGGCCTCAGGGCCCTGAAATACCCCTGCCTGCAATCCAGGGGGTGGGGGAATGGAGGCATCATTCAATACCGCTGGAGCTTCGTTCATTACCCCGGTCGGCTCGTTTTCCACCACCGGGGTCGCGACATCGTCCTTCAAGTCGGAAGGGTTGGGGTCAATGGTCCCCAGATCCTTGTCAGGGTCTCCCACATCCTCAAAAAAATCCGGTAATTTTTCTTCCTTCTTTTGGGCGACCACCATCTCCAGGCCGGCGTCAGAAACCGGATCCTCGGGCAGTGGGCTGGGGACCATCCAAAGGATTGCCAACAAAAAACCATGCATCACCAGGCTGATCACCGCCGCCACCATGGCAGGCAAATAATTGGTTTGCATGACCGGTTCACCCCGGATTGAAAAGCCATAGGTTCGTGGATTCGGAAAACAGGTCGGATGGGACCCTATTATTCTACCTTGAACGGGTTTCTGAAGGAATCATTCCCCTCCGCCTTGGAACCAGGTACAGCCTCCCCGCCATCCCACCTGTATTCCAACGCCCCAATTGTTTCATTCGTTGGTTTTTCCGTGCTCAATTCTTTTTCGGCCGAGCGATTAGCCCTGTTCAGCCCTTCCAGCCTGGCCCGAACCAAACGGTCACCCCGCCGTGTCCACCAGGTCATGGCCCAAACCAAAGTGATTGCCACCGCGAAAACCCCGAGCAAGGTGCCCAGAAGGGTTTTGGGCCAATTCCCCATGTCCGCAGATGGCTTTGCCGGTTCAGGCAACCCCATCAAACCAGGCCCTACCAGGAGCGGACACTCGCGCTCCACCGGTTTTCCCTGCACGGTTTGGGCAGTCTGGTAGCGATAGGCCTTGAGAAAATAGCCGGCAAATTGCACCGGCTGTTGAAGATTCTCGGCGGGGCGCAACCCTGCGGATAAACTCGGGACCACCACGCATATGGGGTTTGCGCCGTATAAATCCTGAAAAATCCAGGCCTCATACAGTTCGGGGACCCCTAGCTTGACCGCATCCCCCAATGGCTCCAGGCGTCGGATGCGACGAACGATTCCCTGCCCTCGCACCACTTGCCCACGCAAGCGGGCGGACTGGTTCATCAAATCACCGCGAGTCAAACCTGGATTGCCGGCTCGCCAGAATGCATCGAAAGAGACCTTACCCGCCTGCACCACGGCCTGAAGGTATGCCCCGTAATCGGATTCACCGATCGGCTCCCGATCACGAACCTGATCCATGAGAAAATCCGCCAAAGGCAAAACCCTGGCAGGATCCACAAATTGGTAAAGGCCGTACTGGTGCCCCAAGTCCAGCAGGGAAACTGCATCGCAAAGCGCTGGAAAAGGATGCATGGTATGCCCCGCTTCCATTCCCATGAGCGCCCCAACCAAGAATGGGGTTTTCAATCCCGGGGGTGGCGTGAAACGCCAAAGGCCCATGCCATCCTCACGCCCCGCTATGAAAGCACCCAAAGGACCAAAAATCGCGGATTTTCCCTGTAAAGCACCTCCTCCAAGGACCAATGCAGCCAGATGCGCAGGTTCGGGCCTGACCAATTGCTCCTGGCCATTGGCGGAATCGGGAAACGGAAACGAATGAAGACAAAAAACCACCCCGCAGAGGCAGCCATGAACCACCTTCCAAAGCGGGGCAGCCATGTCAGCGTCCGGTTTGATCGACGGGATTCTGCAAGGCAATGACCGCCTTGGCAGGATCGTTGGCAACCTGCGAGGCAACCGCCCGGCAAGCGTCAATCACCTGGACAACCAACTCCCATTTGATGGAGGAGGACGCCTGCAACCGGATTTGAATGGCTTCCCTTGATTTGGCGGTGACCTTGTCGTCACCAAAATGCGCAACAAACGGAAGGCGCAACTTGGGAAGCAGTTCTTTCTGAATCAGTTCCACAACCCGGGCGTGATTACGCATGTCCGCATCCGGGATCACCAGCGCATCGGCAGGCCCGGCCCCCTTGATCTCGACACGGCGCAGCTCCCCCTCCGGATTGGACAGGAGGATCAAGGAGAGATTGGCCTCAAATTTGGGCGGGGTGTCGCCGGAAGGCGGTGGCTCTTTGGACTTGGTGGAAGTCGTCTTGTCATCCACCGGAGGCAAACTGAATGGAATCTCGGTTTCCTCGCCCACCGGAGGCCGGAAGGTCATGATGAAAAAAAACAACAACTGGAAAGTCATATCCAGCATGGGGGTGATGGGTATGGCCGGTTCGGGGAGCGCGGGGATCACCGGACGGTGTTTCCGCCGGGCTCCCTGGTTTTCGTAGGCGACAAACGGGGTCGGTTCCGGTTGGGATTTAACCGCGGGAGCGGCCGGGTTTGCCGCAGGTTGCTCATTCGGGGCGACCACCGGCGACGGGGCTACTCCCAAAGGTTCCATGGCAAGAACCTTTAGCCCACGCTCCTCGGCAAATTTGCGCACCGCGGCCTCGGATTCCCCATCAAGGAATCCCTCGATGGTTTTCCCCGACCGGGGATCGACAGCGGTGATCTTGAACCGTTCCATCGCACCCACTTCCGGTTGTTTCCGGGTCACCTGGCAGTCGGCAGCATCACACCGTAGTAGAGACTGGTGAACTTGTTTCGGCGGCAGACCTCGGCCACCTGATGGACATCCTGGTACTCGACATCCCTGTCGGCCCGGATCCGAACCCTTTTCTCAACCTTCTTGCCCGAAGGGTCGTTTGGCAAATCCTGCCAGGTGACACGCAACCAGTTGGCCACATCCATGAATTTGTCCGGATTGGGCCTTCTCCCTCCACCTTTGCGCAAGGTCATCGGATTGGGCTCGGTGAGGGTGACCACCAATGCCTCCCCGGGCTTGAAATTGGCATCCGCCAGCATGACTTGGTTGCCATCCCCCTTGAACAAATTGAACAACCGTTCGGCGCGGAAAAATTTGGCATCCCCCAACGCAGACCGCAATTCAGACAATTCCCGGTCAGATTTGGGAATCCAACGGCCGGCCGACTGATTGAAAAATTGCTTCACAGTGCCATCCCATCCGATCAGGTTGAGCACAATCGGCTGGTCTGCGACTTTGGAAGCAGGACGGGCCTCCTGATTGACAGGGACCTGAATTTCCTGCTTGACCTGATCGGTGACAAAGCGGACGCAAATGATAAAGAACATGAGCAGTTGCATAACCAGATCCAGCAATGGAGTCAGGTTGGGCTCCACCACATCATGTCCGGAACCGGATGCGGAACTCATGGTGATCCTCCCGCCCTAGTGGATCAACGGGGGGCAGCGGGTGGCTGGGTCGCCGTCGATTGCGGCGGATTAGCGGCCGCCTTGCGCATGACGCTGTAGACATGCGTCAGAAGGTCCATGGCGGTGTTGTTGACCTCAACCGTCAACTGGATCAGCCGCTTGCTGAAAAAGGTGAAGAAAAAAATGGCGGGCACAGCGACGCCCACCCCCATCAGGGTGACCACCAGAGCATGTGAAATGTCACCCGCGAGGGACTTGGTATCGACATTTCCAGAGCTGGTCCCAAGCTTTTGAAAACTGTTGATCATCCCGTACACAGTGCCGACAAGGCCCAGCAAGGGGCCCAATTGTCCAATAACCGCCATGAATGAAATGATCAGCTCCTTGCCAGCGCGAAATTCCTCCACCTTGCGATTGGTGGCCTCCGCTGCCTCATCCAAGCCATATTGAAGCTTGGGCAAGCCGGCTGAAAGCGCCCGGGCCAAAAGCGACGGATTCTCCGCCAGAAGGGACTGGGCCTGACTGAATTGCCTCGCGTTGACCTGCCTTGAAAACTCTTCCACCAAATCGGCTGGAGTTGCGGCACTCAGCCGGAGTTCCATCAGCAGAAAAACCGATAGGGCCACCATGCTGATGGAAATCACCCCCATCAGCAAGCTCCAGCCCACACCGGCCGATTCAAAGGCGTGGGCGATAAAACTCTTGCCAGTTTTATCAACCGTTTCAGATGGTGCCGGGGTGGCCTCGTTGACCTGTGCTGGCGCGGGATTATCCTGGCCTGGCTCCTGTGCGAACGCTCGAACCGGGGCGAATAAAAGAAAAAACGCTAACGCAATGAAATGAAAGGCTTGGAACAAAAAACGATTGCCAAACCATTCGCCCGAAATCCTCTGGCAACTTACCGGATTATCCATTGCAATCCCCGCTGTTAACGATGCTGCCAGCTTAATGCCGTGGGACTTTGCAACCAATCCGCAGGGACGCCGGATTGGCATGAGTCTGATAGATCATCACCAAATTGCGGTTCAAAATCCAGAGGCGTTGCATTGGAAGACGCGACAAAAAGTCACGCGAATCCCTCCCGCAATTGACCACGAGATTATGTATTTCCAAGATGGATTGCAGAAACTTAGAAATTTTTCATCCTGAAGAGATGATTGGTGGCCAGGAAGCTCCGTTTGTTACGGAGCCAAACAGAAATGGAATTCAGGTTGAGAGACAACTTTCAAATCAGCCAACACCCAGCCGCTTGCGGAAATGCTCTAAAGTACGCGCCAGACCATCCCGGCGGGATACCTTCGGCTCCCATCCGAGGATCTGACGGGCCCGGGTGATATCGGGTTGCCGGATTTTGGGATCATCCTGCGGCAATGGCTTGAATTCCAACTTGCTTGCGGACCCTGACAATTCCAGGATTTCCTCGGCGAATTGCAGAATGGTGATCTCGGACGGATTCCCAATGTTAACCGGGTAAGGAGTTTCCGATTCCATCAACCTGACGATGCCATCCACCAAATCGGAAACGTGGCAAAAACTACGGGTTTGTTTACCGTCCCCGTAGATGGTGATGGGTTCGCCCCGAAGCGCCTGGCCCATGAAATTTGGCAAGACCCGGCCGTCGTCCAATCGCATCCGGTCGCCGTACGTGTTGAAAATGCGAACAATACGGGTCTCCATCCCGTGGTGACGGTGATAAGCCATCACCATCGCTTCCGCGAATCGCTTTGCCTCGTCATAAACCCCCCGAACCCCAATCGGATTCACATTGCCCCAATAGTCTTCCCGCTGCGGATGGATTTCCGGGTCGCCATAAACCTCCGAGGTGCTGGCAAGCAAAAAACGAGCCCCTTTGGCCCTGGCCAATCCCAGCATGTTGTGAGTCCCAAGGGACCCAACTTTCAAGGTTTGAATTGGGAGTTGCAGGTAGTCCACCGGACTGGCCGGAGAGGCGAAATGCAGGATTCGATCTACCCGCTCGTCCAAAAACAGCGGAGTGGAAACATCATGTTCGATGAATCGGAAATCAGTCCGACCTAGCAAATGCTCGATGTTTGCCTTTTGACCGGTGATGAAGTTGTCAACGGCCAAAACCCGGTGCCCGTCAGCCAGGTAGCGATCACACAAATGGGACCCGACAAAGCCGGCGCCGCCGGAAATGAGGATGATCATAGAACCCTCAGATACAACCTGCTATCGGAAATTGGACAGCAAATATGAGACGACGGAACTTTAACCCTGCTTATTTTTTAACGATTCCAAGACGAATATCGGGCCAAAAATTAAAACTGAATACTTTGTAACCTAGCACTTGGCCTTTGAATCGAAAAACGAAACGCAGATTTGGTTTAAGATTGAATTTGAAGAAACGCATACTCGTTTGAGATCCATTTCAGGAAAAGTCTGATGGCCGCAGGCACCATAGCCAAAATTTTGATTGCTGACGATAACCCTCCGGGTGCTGAATTGCTGGAAGCATATTTGGCTGATCAACCCTACGAAACCCGGACTGCGTTCAACGGAGACGAGGCCCTGGAAATCGCCAGTTCCTGGCACCCGGACCTCATTCTTTTGGATGTGATGATGCCGCGGATCAGCGGATTTGAGGTTTGCCAAAAATTGCGCGAAAACCCCGCGACCCGAAACACCGGGGTGATCATGGTGACCGCGTTGGACCAGCCGGGAGACATCGACCGTGCGGTTCAGGCTGGTACCGATGACCTGCTGACCAAACCGGTTTCCAAAGCCGACCTGATCGTCCGCCTTGCCAACCTCCTGGATGTGGTTCGGCAAAACCCCACGAGCGCCATGGACCGGGCAGTCCGTTACATCCAAAGCGTTGAACGAGGGGGAGTCTGACCTAATGCCCCTGCCCAACCAAGATCCCGCCCTACGGCCAAACTGGTCGGAAGGGCCCAGAGTTCTGCTTTTACCAGGCAAATCCAAGCTGTTTTACAATCGTCATCCCTGGGTTTTCCCAGGTGCAATCTCGGGGGTTCAAGGCAGCCCGTCGGATGGCTCGGTGGTGGCACTTCTTTCCCACACCAGCAAGTTTGTTGGTTGGGGATTGTTCAACTCAAAAAGCAAAGTCAGGGTGCGTGTTTACAGCTGGAATCCGGCGGAACCACCGGCAGAAGCCCTGTTCAGGAAACGGATCCGGGAGGCGGTCGCCCTTCGGTGCTCCCTGGGAATGCTGGGGGCTGATACTGGCTGCAGGTTGATCAACAGCGAGGCGGACTTCATCTCCGGCCTGACCGTGGACCAGTATGGAAGCTGGCTGGTCATGCAAATATCCTCGCTGGGCATGGGCCAACGCGAGGAAGAGTTGGCGCGATGGATTCGCGAAGAAATCGACTCCTGCCCGGATACCGATTTCCGTCCAAAAGGAATCGTGGTTCGGCATGAAAAAAGCATGAGCCGCCTGGAGGGTCTTGAGGGCGGAGACCGGTTGATTTGGGGGGAAAATCCTCCTGATCGGGTGGAATATCTGGAAGAAGGGATCCGCCTGCTGGCCCAACCCCTGGCCGGCCAAAAAACAGGCGCTTATCTGGATCAGCGGATCAATCGCAAGGAAGTCGGCAAGCTTTGCAAGAACAAATCTGTGCTGGACGCCTTCTGCTACGCGGGTGGATTTGGCCTCCAGGCAGCCCGGCAGGGGGCGACCCGGATCGTGGGGATCGACCAATCCGAAACAGCGCTGGCCCTGGCCCAAAACCACGCCGAAATGAATGGGCTTGCCGAACGCATGGAATGGGTTCGGGCGGATGTGTTCGAGGAATTGGCAAGGCGCGAGGAGGCTGGGGAATCGTTCGATGTTGTGATCCTCGACCCACCAAAATTTGCCCAGGCCAAAAGCGCCCTGGAAGAAGCCCTTCGCGGTTACCGAAGGCTATATACCTTGGGGATGCGACTGACCTCCCCAGGGGGCATCCTGGTCTTATGCTGTTGCACCGGGTTGATTAATTGGGAGATGCTGGAAAACCTGGTTGAACAGGTGGGAGCCGAGGAAAGATTGAATGTGCGGATTTTACACAAGAAAGGCCCATCCCCGGATCACCCGGTGGCGGCAAGTTGCAGGGAATCCTCGTATCTCAAGTGTATTGTCCTTCAAATCGCGAGATAATTCCTCGACAAATTGAGGTTATATGAGGCGAACACCCTCCGATTTGGTTGGGTAAGGCCTGAAATGAAACCTTCGAAAAGTATCGCCGGTATGTTTTTTTATCAGTTGTAAATCCCAGACCTTTGGAGAAATGAAGATGTTCAACGGCGGCTTGGGAACCTTGCGGGGAACCTTTTTCTGGGCTATCGCCACCTCTGGAATCTTGTGGTCGGGAAACCTGCAGGCCGTTGAGCCTGATCCATTGATTCCGCCGGATTCCGAATTTGTCATGTCGTTACGCCCCAGACAAATCCTTGAAAGCGCTTTTCTGAAAGCCCAAGGCTGGGATGTGTTGCTGAAAACCCTTCTGGCCACCAACGACACGGTCCAGCAGGTTTTGGAGACGACGGGAATCGACCCGTTCAGGGATATCGAATCTTTTCAGGTGGCCTCCAGGGGACAGGGCCCTGAGGCAGACTTCATGATTGTGGTGAGGGGCAAACTCAACCCCAAGAAAATCTCCAAAGCCGTTGAGGAACAAGGTGAAAATAGCGGCGCACCCGTGAAAAAATTCAAGGAGAAGGGGGTGACCCTCTGGGAACTGAAAACCCCCGGCCCCTCGATTTTCATTGGATTCCAGGAAAACAAAGCGGTAATGGCCTCCAACAAAAAGGAGAATTTGGTCACATGCCTCACTGACGGGTTCAAGGAATCTGTCAATGCCGACCTGCGAACAGCCCTGGAAAAGGTGGATGGCAAAGAGGGAATGTGGGCAGCCGGCGTCATAACCGAGCAGGCTCGCAAGGGCATGGACCGTCAGGATGACCTGCGCCCCCTTGCCGACAAGATGGAAAGCTGGGCCGCCAGCTTCGACATGACAGACACGATGAAATTCGCGATGGACCTCTACGCCAAGGATGCTGCGACTGCCAGAGCCCTCAAGGACCTGACCGAGAATAAATTCTTTCCATTCCTGAAGAGTCGCCCCAACCGCGGGGGTGAGGGCGGGAAGGAGAGGATGGAAAAGGTGATGAAGGAACTGAAGCTGGAAGCCAAGGGAAAATCCGTGTCTGCCCGGCTGACCGTTGATGCCGAAATGCTGAAAAACCTCCTTCCGCAATAGTGTAATTTTTCAAGGTTTACCAAAAGGGCGACCGCTTT
>JAFMJU010000148.1 GCA_017853285.1 Gemmataceae bacterium | reverse complement strand
GAAAGTCCTTTCGGCGGCAGGGGTAGCCGTGGCGGCCCTCCTGGTTCGATGGGTGGCCCTGGTGCCGGCCCAGGTGGCGAAAGCCCCTTCAGCGGCCGCGGCGGCAGGGGCTCACGCGGTGACCGGGGAGGCCCCGGCGGCCCGCCCGCAAGTCCGACTGGCCCGACAAATGGTGGCAAATAACACCGGCGATCAGTTCAACCAAACAGAAGGGGCCCGGTTCATGGCGAACCGGGCCCCTTCTGTTTAGATTTTTTACCGGCGATCAGTTCACCACGGCCAGGATGTCTTCCTCGGTCATGATGAGGTATTCCACCTCATCCACGGTGACCTCGCTACCAGCGTAGGAGGAGAACAGAACGCGGTCCCCTTCCTTCACCTGGAATTTCGCGCGCTTGCCACCATCCAGGTGCTTGCCAGCACCCAGGGCAACCACCTTGCCCTGGCGGGGCTTTTCCTGCGCGGCGCTGGGCAGGTAGAGGCCGCCGGCGGTCTTGTCCTCGGCTTCCTCGCGCTTGACGACGATCTTGTCATTCAGGGGCTGCAACTTCATCGCTTCTGTCTCCGGTATTTCAGTTCACAACCATTCGGCAAAGTCAGTCAGCCGCCGTGTTCCCGTCAGGCGCAACCGTAATGTTTGCGCAAGGCGCGTGCGACGGTGCCCAAGACCATTTCCTTTCGGACCGGCTTGGGCAACACGCTGTAGACGCTGGACCTCTGGGCCTCGCGCATCAGGCTCTGGCTGTTGTCAGCCGTCACCAGGATGCCCGGGAGCATCGCATGCATCTGCCGCACCAATTGCAGGGTCTCAAGCCCTGTCAGCTTCGGCAGGTTCATGTCCAAGAGAGCCAGGTGCACCTCGGTGTCGCTGGCCAGCTCCAGGGCTTCCTCCCCGCTGGCGGCCAGCAGGGTGCGGTAACCAACGCCTTCCACCAGTTCGCGCAGGACTTCCCGGCATCCCAGATCATCATCCGCGATCAGGATGGAGAACTCCTTGGGGTGAGTCTCGATTCCGTTCATCAGCCCCACCCCCTTCCATGGTTTCGGGCGCCCGGACGGATTGATTCCGCCTCGTCTCCCTTAACCTACTGAAGTGCAACCTCCGGCAAAGGTTAGGCTCTTTAAGGTCCAGCACACAACGGCTAGTCCAATGGAATCGCATGCAAGCCGAATGCCAACCGGGCCGCCAACCGCAAACTATTACAAATCAGGGGTTTGTGCAGACAGTAAAAGGCAAGGTGGCAGGCAAAACCGGGGTTTCGCCTGCCACCTTGCTCTTTTCCGGCCAATACCACTGCCAATCTGACAGAAATCACTTGCTAGCTGAAGACTTTGCCTTGCCCGGGGCAGGGAAAAGAAAATCCGGATCAAAGTCCTCATCATCCAGGTGGAGCAACTGGAAGCGATCGTATTTCATGTATTCCATTTCCTGGCCCTTCTCATCCCAGGTGATCAACAGGCAGGGCAAATTGTTTTCCTTGGAGAAGCACATCAATCGCTTTCCACCACCCGGGAATTCCCTCTCCGCCCCTGCGGGGATCTTGACCTCCACCGCGTCGACCTCGCCAGGAAATTCCGGCCGGCGGATAGCCCCCAATGCGGTCACCGACCCGCCGGAATAGGCCCCGCGGTTGAATGCTTCCACGCTGGTGGCCAGCCGGTTGATCATGCTGAGGAAGCCTGTGTCGGTGATCGAGTAACGGGTGGAACCCCGGACCAGGGTGCTGTTGATGTCCATGGCCATCCGCTTGCCGCCCGACATGAACGGGATATCGCCCGGGGCGGTCACCACGGTCATCCGCTTTTCGTCCAGCTTCGGGTTGAACACCACCTCGCGGCCGGGACTGTTGGTGCCCAGCCACTTCATGTGGACCGCGAAACTGTCGCGACGGAGGGCCAGCAGGATGGTCTCCTCCGGGTGCTCGCTGCCGTTGATCCGCTCCCGACGGGCGAAGCGGACAATCACGCCGTCCATTTTTTGGTAAGCCGCCATAGCCCGGTTGACCAACAGCGCGGGCTCAGCGGAAAGCCCGTTGCCCGGACTGACGGGAATGGGCTGCAGGTTGTTGGTCTGCACCACCAGGGCGGTTTTCAGGGCTCCCTGGTTTTCGGAAGGATTCGCTTTGGCACCATTGGCCGCCACCACAGTGGTGGGCAGGCTTGAGGCACCCCATTGGCTACCCAGCTTGGCGGTGGAATTGAACAGGTCGCGGAGCAGATTGCCACCCGATGGCTTGTCCGACTTGGCTGAACCAGCAGAGGAGTTCGCCGCGAGCGCCACCGGGGCCCCCTCGTAATACGAGGTCCTGATGACTGGAGATTCGGAAGCATTGGCAGAGGGAATACGCAGATTGCCGCCTGGAACTGGCGCATCTGGAGCCTGGGCCCGTGCCACCGGGTTGCCCATTGGCTTCTTGCCAATGGTGCCGGGTGGCATGGTCATCACCAAAGGACTTTGCCCCTGGGTGGATTGGCAACCCAGCAGCATGGCTGCAAAGTTGAAGCAAGCCACCTTGATTGCCCAAAATCTGTATTTCATCTCGGCATCCCTGCCATCACAATTTGCCAATCCATTGGCAAGCGCTCGGCGGTATAGCGGGGTGAACTTTAGAAAAAAAGCCGAAAAAATTCAGGGAGGACCGCCACCGGTCAGGGCACCGGTTTTTTCAACCTAACCATTTGCAAACAATAGACTTCAGTTCAAACGGTCACCCCAGACATCGCGCTGGACCACCGGATTTCGGCGCCCACCCATGAGCAAAACCAGCGGCATGCCGATCAAGAATCCCCCGATGTGGGCGCCGTAAGCCACCCCGCCCCCCTCGCTGCTGGACAAGGAAAAGTAGGCGCTGCCCAACTGAAACAGGAACCACCCACCCACCACCAGAAAGGCCGGCACGCCGACGATGCTGCGCAGCACCAGCACATGCACGGTGTTGTGGGGAAAGAGCACCAAGTATCCGGCCAGAACCCCGGAAATCGCCCCGGACGCCCCAAGGCATGGCACCAGGGGATTGGCATGAAAGAAATAGGTGGTGGCCACATGCACCAACCCGGCCCCGATTCCACAGGCCAGATAGAAAGCCAGATAACCGGCCGAGCCCAGCGCGTCCTCCAGGTTGTCGCCGAAAATCCAGAGGAACATCATGTTGCCAACCAGATGCATCACGCTGCCGTGCATGAACATGCTGGTCAACAGCGTGAGGTAGACCGATGGCCGGGTGGGCCCGAGGCCGGGGACAGTGACCTCGACCTCCCGCCCCATGTGGCTGACGACCTCGGTCTGGGCTGGGGTGATCACATCCTTGCCGGTGAGGATCTCACGGGGAACCAGCGAATACGATTGGGTGAAAGCATTGCCCAGTTCCCTACCCTGCTGCAGGCCGAAGAACACCAGCACATTGACCGCGATAAACAGGAAGTTCAGCACCGGCACTGAACGCCTTGAGGAATTGTCATCCGAAATGGGTATGAACATCGGTGGCTTCCGGTCGGCCTGTCGCCGAACCTGTCTCGGTCAGTTGATTTCCTCGAGCGGGTCGTCCATCTCGGAGAGATCCTCCGAGGCCAGACGCAACTCCTTCGCCTGCTTCAGGTAGGCGGCCTTGGCCTGCCGGCAGGCCTTCCGGGCGGCGGTCACCTCCCGGTCACGCTCCATGGGCCACTCCCTGCCCAGGCGCAACGCCTCCAGCAGCAATTCCACATACTTGTCCCTGGAATCCAACAAGTCCACGGCGCGCTGGGCCAGGGCTTTCATCCCCTGGCTTTGGAGCTTCACCTCCTTCCAAGCCTGCAGGACCCGCTTTTGCCGGGGCAGGAAAGGCTCCAGATTATCCACCGCCTGGGCGGCCATCTCACGGTTGCGCCGGAACTTGTCACGCAACTGCAGGGGCTCGGCGAAATTCAGCACCAGGTTGCGGTACTCCACCCGGACTGTCGCGAATTCCGGATAGAGCCCCCGGTTGAGTTGGGCCGCGTCGGCTTTTTGCAGGATGGCCTCGGCCTGGGGCACCGCCGCCTGAATCGCCGAAGTGACGAGTGCCGCGGCCCCGGCACCGGCCAGCATCAGGCAAAGCGAACCGGCCATGGGGCGCCATGACCCCTTACCGCCCCTGTCCCCCAGCAAAATCAGGCCTACCGAGACAAGGGCACCACCCAAAGCACCGCCCAGGTGCCCCATGCCGCTGATACCGGGCATCAGGGAGATGCCGGTGATGAGCAGGAGATCCATCATCAGCAAGGAACCGAATCGCTTGGCCACCTTGGGCTCAAGTTGGTGCCTGTGGGAAAGGAACCAGACAATGAAAGCCGCCATCAGGCCGCAAATGGCGCCACTGGCCCCGGCGATGCCGTCACGCGTCGCCTGGGCCTGGAAGGTGACCCCGAAACCGCTGCCCCACAGGCCGGCGATCACAAACACCAGGATCACCACCGCCGGCCCCATCATGCGCGAAACCAGCGAGCCCACCGCCAGCAGGCCCACCGAATTGGAGGCCAGGTGCAGCAGGCCGAAATGAACCAAAACGCAACTCATCAGGCGCCACCACTGGCCACCCGCCAGACTGACTGCGTCGGCCGACCCGATGGCCCGATGGATGGGGTTCAGCCCCGGGTTGTCCGGGGTATGGATGTACTCGCCCAGCAACCCCGAATCCCAGGCAAGCCACGCGCCCCAGGCGAAATTGACCAGAATCAGGATCCATAGAAACCGTGAGGACCAAGCCGCCCCGGGAAGAGGATCGAGGCCCAGCATGCGCCGGGTGGTGTCGCGGGTGATGGCGCGGGCATCGCGCCAGCGGGCCAATGCCTCGGGGTCGGCGTAAAGGGCCCGCCCCTTCTCCGTGAGCCGCACCAACAATTCATCGGGCAGGGTTTCGTCGCGTGTTCGCTCGACCAGGCCGTCCTTGTGCAGGTCGTCCAGGGTCTTGAGCACCGATTCCTCATCGTTGCCCGAGATGGCCAGGAAGGAACGGGGATGAAAATTGCCGGGGTACATGCCCTGGATGCGGTCGAGGAGCATCTCGGCGAAGGTGCGGGCCCGGCGATTTTCCGGGGTGGGATGGGAGGGGGAATCGGACGAGGATGGAGGCCCATCCCCAGGCAGGCCGTTGTAGTCGATACGCACCTAGTCACCCCCCGGGACCAGTGTGCCGACCGGAAGATCCCCGGCCGGATCCTTCCGCGTCAGGCGGGCAGCATTCCCTTCGAGCGCGCGTAGGGGAACACGCCCCCCGCCTCGAGGATGGGAACCACCTCGCCCAGCGGGCGGAGGCTGTGCTTCTCGCCGGTTGTCAGGTTTTCCAGAGTGCAGGCTTCGAGGTTGATGCGCACCTCGTCGCCCGTGCACACTTTCTCGCACAACCGCTCGGCGGTCTCCGCCGGCACGATGTAGCCGCCGTTGACGGCGTTGCGATAGAAGATGCGGGCGTAGAACTCGGCCACCACAGCCTTGATGCCGGCCGCGTCCAGCGCGATGGGAGCGTGCTCGCGGCTGGACCCGCAGCCGAAGTTGCGCCCGGCCACAATGATCTGGAACCCGCTCACCAGGTCGGTGGGATTCTTGTGGAACGGCACATGCCCCTTGGGCAGGCCCCCCTGGGCGGCAGGCACACCGGCCAGGGCGTGACGCCCGAACTGGCGGTATTCCTCGGGGATCGCCGGGTTCAGTGTCAGGTACTCGGCCGGGATGATCTGGTCGGTGTCGATATTGTCGCCAAGCACATAGGCCTTGCCTTGGATGATGTTCTCAAGCTTCACGACACATACTCCCGCGGATCGGTGATCTGGCCGGTGAGGGCGCTGGCAGCGACGGTGAGCGGGCTGGCGAGGAACACCTCGGCCTGCTTGTGGCCCATGCGCCCGGGGAAATTGCGGTTGGTGGTGCTGATGCAACGGATGGCCTGGTTGAGCCGGCCGAAAGTGTCGGAGGGGCCGCCCAGGCAGGCTGCGCAGGAGGCCTCGCCGATCTTGGCACCGGCGTTGAGGAAGATCTCCTCCAGCGTCTTGCCGCCCAGTTTCTCGGTCTTCAGCGTGCGGGCCACCTCGGTGGTGGCGGGCACGACGAAGGTGTCGATCTTCACTTCCTTGCCGGCGAGGATTTTGGCGGCGGCGCGGAAGTCGGTCATCTTGCCGCCCGTGCAGGAGCCGATGTAGGCCCGGTCGAGCTTGGTGCCCTTGCACTCGTCCACATAAGCGCGGTTGTCCGGGCTATGTGGCTTGGCCACCACGGGCCTGAGGGACTTCACATCGTAGACGAACTCGCGGGCGAACCTGGCGCCGGCGTCGGACTTCTCCACCACAAAGGGCTTGCTCGCCTTGTCGCGTGATTTCACGAAGTCGATGGTCTTCTGGTCGGCAGCGATGATGCCGTTCTTTCCGCCGGCCTCGATGGCCATGTTGCACAGCGTCATGCGCTCCTCGATGTTGAGGGCGTAGACGCCGTCGCCGTCGAATTCCATGGCCTGGTAAGTGGCACCGTCGCAGCCGATGTCGCCGATCACCGCCAGGATCAGGTCCTTGGCCATCAGGTAGGGCGGCAGGTCGCCGTTGAACACGAAGCGCAGGGTCGGGGGTACCTTGAGCCAGGTTTTACCGGTGCCCATCACGAACCCGGCATCGGTGTTGCCGATACCCGTTGCGAACTCTCCGAAGGCACCCGCGGTGCAGGTGTGGCTGTCGGTACCCAGCAGGATCTCGCCGGGGCGGGTGTGCCCTTCCTCGGGCAGGGCGATATGGCAGACACCCTTATAGCGTTCGCTGCCCACATCGTAAAAGTGGGGCAGGCCCTGCTCCTTCACGAAGGCGCGCAGCACATCGACATTGCGGTTGGCCATCTTGTCGGCGGTGAAGATGTAGTGGTCGGGGATGATGACCACCTTTTCCTTGTTCCAGACCTTGGCGTCGCGGCCGAAATTTTGATGGAACACGCCGATGGTGCCCGGGCCGCACACATCGTGGGTCATCAGGATGTCCACATCCACCCAGATGTTCTCGCCTGGCTCAACGGAATTTTTGCCGGAGTGGCGAGCCAAAATCTTTTCAGTCAGCGTCTGAGCCGCCATGATCCCATCCCGAAATCGCGTCTGAGGCCGGTTTGCCTTGGCTCGCATGGGTACAAAACCGGCGAACAGGCAGGACTCTTCATGCTATCATCCATTCAGGAAACAGGCGACGGTTTCCCGGGCTGAAATCGATCCATGGGCTGTTTTTCCCGGGAAAATTCGCATTCCACCGGCAGCGAGCATTCTAGCTAGCACAATATGTCAGAGCTCCTTCCTTCCACTGGCCAGCCAGGCACCAACCCGGGGGACACCGCCCGTCCCCGCCGATTTCGCACGCTCACCCTCGGCTGCAAGGTGAACCAGTACGAGACGCAATACGCCCAGGAACTTTTGGAAAACGCCGGATGGCTTGCCGCTGGCCCCGAGGAACCGGCGGACCTTTGCCTGGTGAACACCTGCACCGTCACCCACGAAGCGGATGTGAAGGCCCGTAACCTGATACGCCGGCTGCATCGGCAGCAACCAGGCGGTGAAATCGTGGTGATGGGCTGCTACGCCACCCGGGCACCAGACGAGGTCGGCCAACTGCCCGGCGTCAGCCGCGTGGTGACCGACAAGGACTCCCTGGCACAAGACCTGCAACCGTGGGGGGTGACCGATTCCTTGCCCGGCATCCGGGGCTTTGCGGGCCATCAGCGCGCCTTTGTGAAGGTGCAGGACGGCTGTTTGCTCGACTGCGCCTACTGCATCATTCCCACCGTGCGGCCCAGATTTTCCAGCCGACCCGTGGACGAAATCGTGAGCGAGGTGGCCGGGCTGGTGGCAAGCGGATACCGCGAGATTGTTTTGGGCGGCATCCACCTGGGTCACTATGGGCTGGATCTCAGCAAGGGGAAGCCTAGGGAGCAATGGAGCCGACTCTGGCACCTGCTCGACCGGTTGGAGGCGCTACCCGGCGAGTTCCGGATCCGTCTCAGCAGCCTGGATGCCGCCGAGGCCCGTGAGAGCCTGCTGAAGGCGCTGGCGGCCAATCGGCGTGTGGTGCCTCACCTGCATCTGTGCCTGCAGAGCGGTTCGGACCAAGTGCTAACCTCCATGCGGCGCCGCTACAGTGCCGGCCGATTTCTGGAACAGGTGGCCATGGCCAGGGAACTGCTCGATCAGCCGGCCATCACCACCGATCTCATTGTGGGCTACCCGGGTGAAACCGAGGAAGATTTTGAAGCCAGCTGCGCAGTCGCCCGTCAGGCTGGCTTCGCCGGCATGCACCTCTTCGCCTTCAGTGCCCGGGAGGGCACCCGGGCCGCAACCCTGCCCGATCAGGTGCCGGCCAAGGTGATCCATGACCGCATGCGGCGGGCAGCGGAAGTGGAGGCCTCGCTGGCCGACGCCCACCGCCGGTCGCTGGCCGGCCGGGATCTGGAAGTGCTGGTGGAGACCGCCGACGAGGCACGGCCGGGCTATGTTCAGGGCACCGCCTGCCGTGGCACGCGTGTGAGCCTGCGCGGCCTTCTGCCGGCCCTGCGCCGGAAATTGGTCCCTGTCCGCGCCATCGCGGTGGAGGGGGATGTGGTGGTGGGGGAGCCGGTTGCGGAGGCTCAGCACGCTTTTCACCAAGAAAACCAAACCGTTCTGGGGCGAATGCAGACAGATCGCATCACTTTGCCGGTTTGCTGATTCCTGTCCTGATCCGACCCAATTTTTCTTCCACAGGCCTAGCGCAAAATCCTTTTAAACCAGGTATTAGCCCGTGATGAAACTCCCAGACTTGACTTCCATATATTATAAATTTTATAGGTCTTAATTGTATAAATATATTAAACCCTCACCCTTCTCCACTTC
>JAFMJU010000147.1 GCA_017853285.1 Gemmataceae bacterium | reverse complement strand
AATCCAAGCCCTACATGATAAAGCTGGCGAGGATGATGATGAATTGCAGGTATATATCCCTCCCCAATCTCCTGGCGGAGGAAGAGCTTTTCCCTGAGTGCTTTGATTACAAGGATCTGACACCAGTCCTCACCAGCCGAATGGAAAAATGGCTGGAATCCGGGGATCAACTGGACGGACTAAGAACCCGACTGGGTTCCATTTGGAATCAGGTTTTTCACCCGGGGGCCTGCGACAGGGCGGCAGATGAGGTTCTGGATATGGCCCAATCGCGCATCCTCAGGAAAGCGGTTTAGACCAAGCGCATCAAAACCGGATGCCCCCGCGAAACATCAGGTTGAACATCGAAATATCACCAAGATTGCCGCTGGTTCGAAGCAAATCGGTCCAGGTGTAATCCCATTCAAACCGGGCACCGTATTGGAGGATGCAGGCACCCCACGGCACCTCGCGGTCCGCATGGATAGCCGTGTAAAAGGAGCCGATCACATCATCCATGTGCGGGTAATTGGTGAACTCCACCTTTCCGGAGCCCCATCTTCCCCCCAAATCCCAGCCTACCCGAAGGTTATTGGCATCCTCTTCCTGATCGGCAGCCCCCCACAGGTAAACTTCCCGACCCAATCCCAAATTCACCGAGGTGAGGTTCAGGCTCGCAATTCCTGTGGGCAGATTGGGGATCGTTGGGAATGGCCCGCCGTTTTGCTGCACCAGGGTGGCATTGGCATTACGCGGGTCCACGACATTGTGGAGCGTTGTGACATTGTTACGGTTGCTGCTGTTGAAGTGGGTGTTTGAAATTCCCACATCCAAAACCCACGCCCGGGTGGTTTCAGGATTGAAAAACAGGCTACGGCCCCCACCCTGTATGACCCAACCAGGGTAAAGATTATCCCCAAACACACTGCCCTTTAAAGGGAAAGCCAAACCTGTTTGCCAGTAGCTCTCGAAACCGATGGGACCATCGCATGTGGAGGGCCCACAGCAGCCGGGGTCCTGCGCCTTAACCAGCCAATCGGAGGGTCGATGCCTTCCTATCGAAACCGGATTGGCTGGTCCGTCCACCAAATCGTCCCGCATGGGAACAGGGTTGGGGGTGGTGTAGGGCAAAACCGGCAAATCCTGGGCGCGGATTCCCGCACCCAAAACCAATGCCAGACCTGCCACCCAAGCATGAAGCCAATGTCCCTTCATGCCCTTCCCCCCAATGAATGCCAGAATCCATCCGGCAAAAGGCAACAAACAAGCTGGCAAAGCCCAACTTGCCCAATATTCTTCGGCTAGTGGTCACACCAAAAAGTAGGAAAAAACCGATTGCACAAGATGAGCTGTCTAAAATTCAGATTCCTGCTTATAGAAACCGGGAGAGGCCTCCTTTGGATCAGGACAGATTTGGCCCTTTAAGCGTAAGCCCTTGGTTAGAAAAGCCTTGGGAACTGAGAGAGTTTCTTGCTACCAGCCTTTTTCAGATTCTCGGTTCTCCATGGGAAACGCAAAAAACCAACGGGCTAGCCCTGGCGGATGAACTGGTGGGCTTAGGCCTTCCAGTGCCTTGGCTTGGTTTTTTGGCAGATTTGGCTGCCTGGGCAGAAGGAAATCAAATTCGCCGTTATTCCAACGATCTGGCCCACCGTCACCATTTGTTTCAAAAAATCCTCAATAGCTACCGCGATCGATTGATAGGCCGACTGGTTTCCGATAGGCACTGCATAGCCATACGAAATCAATTGGCCGCCCAACCTAAAAGCCAGCAGATTCGAAGTTTGGCTTGGTTATTAGCTCAATGGCACGAGGAAGGGCTGTGGCAGGGAAAACCGCTTGTTCCCGGCCAGATTGCTTCCTTGAAATCGCAATCTGGTACCTCTTTGGAGGCCAGGGCAATCGCCTTGTGGGAATCAGACAGCCCAGAAAAGCATGACCCATTTCTGGATTTGGTGCGGAGGACATGTGACCATTTCACCCAAAGCCAGGTTTTCCACCAAAAACACCACCTCAAAGCCCTCGAATCTGGGCATTCCGGCCTTCAACTTGCCCAGTACACCGCCCTTCGCCAGATCCAAAAAGCACGGGAAAACCTGTTTCCTGCGCTTTTCTGGGATATTTCCAATGATCCACCCGCACGGCAAGAGATTGAGCAACGGCATGTGATGGAGGATGAATTCCCGATCGGGGGATACAGCTCCATTTCGAACCGGGGACGATTTGAAAGCCTCCTCCCTTCACAATTGGCCTATTGGGACGAACCAATCGGGGTAACGGATCTTTTCACCTGGAAATACACCCGCGACGAGCTTTGGTACTACTCACGTGATGAAAACGCGATCCGCAAACCCCCTCTAGAGGTTGCAATAATCATTTGGCCGGGAGTCAGCGAGGCCCACAACTTCGATCGGGAGATTGGGTTTCAGTCACTGACCGTCCTGATGGCAACCGTGCTGGAAGCCATTTCACTTTTGGAGACGCACCGGGAAAATCAGGCGCTGAAAATCCGCTGGGTCTTTCAGGAGGAATCCTCAAAACCAACCGGGGAATCCCGCACCGAGCAAAACCAATTAAAAGGACTGCTTCGGGTTTTGCTCGGGACCAGGATTCTCCAGGAGCAACACATCGTGGAATCCCTTGGGCACGGGGAAATTGAGGCACTATTCAAGGCCCCCCGAAAAATGGGTGAGTTTCGCCTGATCCAATGTCATCCAACGGTTTCTGGGGCCCTTTCTGCAAGTGTTCAGGAAGCCACATGCATTTGCCTCGCCATCGAGGGATGCATCCCCCAAATCCTCTGCCGAGGCATGAAATGGCACCCTGATCCCAAATATCAGGGGCTGCCATTTTCATGGATTGCCAACAATTTGGCCATCTGGTGCCAAAGCCCATTGGACACCCCCCCTCGGGCGGGGGTATTGATCCCAGTTTCCGGGTAATATGAACCTCGATCTGACAAGCAAAATGAGGGCGGTCATGAATATCACGGTTAGCCTGGGAATGTTGGCTTTTATTGTTCAAACTCCAAGTCAGCCCGGGCATCAGGGGAATAGCCAACTGGCAGTCCGCGCGGATGGCGGTTTGGTCGCATTGGCACACACCGACGCCGGAATCATTTCAGGCATTCATACGACCACCATGCGCCCAATTTGGGAAGCGAGGGTGGGAAGCCGGCCCGAAAGTTGCACTTTCCTTGGCAAAGGCAAGGATCTTGCCGCAACCGTGTATGACGAGGACCTGGTTATCGTCCTTGACGGGTCGACAGGGGCCATAAAGCATCGGATCGCTGTAACGGACGAGCCCTATGGAATTGTTTCCAACAAGGATGGCACTCGCGTCTATGTGACGCATGAATATCCCGGAAAGGTCAGTGAGATCGATCCCGCCCAGGGAAAGATCCTTCGGGTCTTGGACGCCGGTTCAAGGCCCAGGGGCATCGCCCTTCATCCGGATGAGAAACGGCTCTTCGTGTGCGAATTCCTTTCCGCAACCATGCACGCAATCGAACTAGGGCAGGGCAAACTGGTGGACACCTGGAAAGGTCAGCCCAGCGACAATCTTTCCAGGCAGTTGGCCATCCATCCCACGAGGCCGAAGGCTTACATTCCCCATATCCGATCAAGGACCACGGTCATCGACGGAACCGGTTCGATTTTCCCGCAATTGACCGTGTATGACCTGACACCACCGACGGAGGGCAAAAGGCGAAAATCCTTCGGGATGGACACATTCAACGGTGTTTATGTTGTCACCAATCCATGGGAAACCGCCATTACTTCCGATGGTAAAAAGCTGTTCGCCCTCTACTCGGGCACCGATGACATGAATATCTGCCAGGTGGTGGATGACGACTACAAGGAATTGGAAAGATCCGGCAGGGCCATTGTTCGCGTGGGGAAAAATCCAAGAGCGGTAAGAGTGTCGCCTGATGACGCCAGCGTTTTTGTCTTCGACAGTTCCGATTTCGCCATTCGCAAGCTGGATTGCCAAACAATGGCCCTGCAGGGAATCGCAAAGCTGTCCAAACCTCATCGTTCCGAAGAATGGATTCGTGGGCGGGTATTATGGAACAGCGCCGACTCACCCATGAGCAGCCGCAGGTGGGTGGCCTGCTCCTCATGCCACCCGGACGGCCAACCAGACGGAAGAGTCTGGAGCAATCCAGAAGGCAAGCGCAAAACCCCCCATTTGGGTGGTTTGGCCCATACCCATCCCCTGCACTGGTCCGCCGACAGGGATGAGGTACAGGATTTTGAATACACCATTCGCAGCAAGTTGATGATGGGCCCGGGCCTCTTGCGCGAATCGATTCAATCCAAGAAGAATTTCAAAAAGACAGAGCTTGAAGAAAGGACCTCGGGACGTTCTGCGGATTTGGATGCTTTGGCTATTTACACAAATTCCTTCACATTCAACAGCTTGTCCCCGCACGCCTTGGGCGAAGGCAAGTTGACAGAATCCGCCCTTCGTGGGAAAGCATTGTTCTCGGATGCCAAAGTTGGTTGCTCAACCTGCCACAGCGGCCCTTTTTACTCGGACAGCTCCTTGCAATCCATGAAACTGCATGATGTTGGGACGGGGGCTTCAGACGCATCGGAACGCATGGGTAATTCCTATGACACTCCTACCCTAGTGGGCGTTTACCGGACCGCCCCTTACCTGCACGACGGCACGGCGCCAACCTTGAGGGATGTCCTGACCACCTGCAACAAATCTGACAAGCACGGCGTGACCTCCCACCTGGGTAACAGCCAAATTGATGATCTGGTCGCCTTTCTGCAGGCCCTGCCCTTTGAAAAATTGCCTAGTAAAACAGACAACACCGTGAAATACCTTGACTCCGCCGCCTCCGGTCCAGCAAAAACCAAGTGAACCATTCTTGAACCCGAATCAGGTTACTAAGGATTCCAGATGAGCAACCCGCATCTCGATCGTCACAAGGCCGCCATTGGTTTTGCACAGAAGGCAGCGGCCAGCGCGCTTGCCCTTTTCGACACCGACCTTCAGATCGAAATCAAGGAAGACCTGAGTCCGGTGACCAAGGCGGATCGTGAAGCTGAGGCCATTTTGCGGGAAAGCCTCACAGCCGCATTCCCGGGAGATGGGTTTTTGGGTGAAGAATATGGTGATCAAAAGGGATCGACTGGTTATCGGTGGATCATCGACCCCATTGACGGGACCAAGAATTACATCCGAGGTATTCCAATCTGGGGCACGCTTTTGGGCCTGGAATTTGAAAATGACTTGGTCGGGGGAATCGTGGTCGCCCCGGCATTAGGCCAAACCTGGCACGGTCTCAGGGGCGAAGGGGCCTACCGCAACGACAAGAAAATCCGGGTGACCGATACCCCCAAACTTTCCCAAAGCCACTTGTTCTACTCCAGCCTGACCTGGATTCAAAAATCCGGAAAAACCAAGGGATTTCTGGATCTGATTGACAACAGCGAGCGCCAACGCGGGTTTGGAGACTTCTACGGCTTCATGCTGGTGGCACAAGGAGCTGGTGAGGCCATGATCGATCACGGCCTACACCCATGGGATGTGGCCGCCCTGAAACCCATCGTGGATGAGGCGGGAGGACTTTTGACCAATTGGGATGGCGGTTTTTCCATCCATCGTTCCGATGTGGTGGGATCCAATCGCCTTATTCACACCCGTCTTCTGGAGTCCCTCGGGGCATGAATGAAAGCGGATGTGCCGTGGCACCGTTGATCTGGCACGGGGATGCCGAAAACGGCTGGCTGGAAATGCTGGACCAGACGCAACTTCCAACCAAACAGGTCGCCATTGAATGCCGAACGGCGGGTGATGTTTTTGAAGGCATCCGCATGCTCCGCGTGCGGGGGGCCCCAGCCATCGGTGTCGCGGGTGCCTATGGATTGATCCTGGCCGCCCAACAAATCCATTCAAATTCTTCCAGGGCTTTTTTGGGGGAATTGACCAGGCAGGCCGACTGGCTGAATTCCAGCCGACCCACCGCAGTCAATCTGTCATGGGGTCTTGGACGATTGATCCGGTTGGCCGAGAAAATGCCGGATTCATTGTCCCTTACCGACCGTCGCAGCCTGCTGCTTGAAGATGCCAAGGCGATTGCCCGGGAAGACAAGGCCATGTGCACTGCCATGGCGCAGCACGGGCTGGACCTTATTCCGCCAGGCGCGGGGATTTTGACCCACTGCAACACCGGGGTTTTGGCAACCGCGGGAGAAGGAACTGCCTTGGCTGTGATCTATGCCGCCCACAGGGCCGGGAAAAATATCCGGGTTTATGCCGATGAAACCCGCCCCCTTCTTCAGGGATCACGGCTGACCGCTTGGGAACTCAAAAAAGCAGGTGTCCCTGTCACCCTCATTTGCGACAACATGGCAGCCATGGTGATGCGCCAAGGCAAGATCCAGGCGGTTTTGGTCGGCGCAGACCGCATCGCCGCCAATGGGGATACCGCCAACAAAATCGGAACCTACACAGTTGCAGTTCTGGCCAGACACCACGGGATTCCATTCCATGTGGTCGCCCCAACCAGCAGTTTCGACCTTGGGATTGAATCAGGGACCCAAATCCCGATCGAGGAAAGGGCTGCCCAAGAGGTCATCTGCGGTTATGGAAAACCAACCGCCCCGGAAGATGTGGATGTTTACAACCCCGCCTTTGATGTCACACCCGGGGATCTGATCACCTCCATCATCACCGAAAACGGCATCATTCGCCCTGTAACCAAGGAAATCATTGAAAAAACCTTGGGGGAAAGCTGGAAGCCGGGGCTGTAAAGCCGTTTTGTTTCGGTAAAATTGAGGCAGGAATAGGAACGGGCACGAATCCACGGTACCCTCCTGCATACAGTCCTCTGTCGTTACCTCTTCACTCGGGAGATTGAAAAATGCGAAGTGGAATTCTCGCGACTGTGGCGGCTCTTGCGGCCTCGGGCGGCCTAATGTCCCAGGAATGGGGCACTCTGAAGGGCAAAGTGGTTTTCGGTGGCGAGGCACCCAAAGCCGAAGCAATCAAAATCGACAAAGACCAGGACCATTGCCTTTCCAAAGGCGATATTCCCTCCGAGAAACTGGTGGTGGATCCAGCCACCAAGGGGGTCCGCTGGGTGATGGTTTGGCTGGTGGATTCCAAAGATCCAAAGGCCGCACTCCCCATCCATTCCTCGCTGAAGGAAGCCGCCTCCAAGGAAGTGGTTGTGGACCAACCGTGCTGCAAGTTCGAACCCCATGTGGTGGCCCTGCGCGAAGGGCAAACCCTGGTGGCAAAAAACAGCTCACCCATTCCGCACAATGTCAACCTTGTCAGCACCGGGAAAAACCCCTCCAAGAACGAGATTGTCCCGCCTGGCCGTCAGGTGAAGGTGGATGGCTGGGTAGCAGCCCCTTCTCCAACCTTGATCAAATGCGACATCCACCCGTGGATGATGGGCTATGTGCGGGTGTTCAATCATCCCTATTTCGCCGTCACAAACGAAAAGGGCGAATTCGAAATCAAGAACGCCCCTGCTGGAAATTTCAATCTCGTGGTTTGGCAGGAGGAAGCTGGATGGGTAACCGGAGACCGCAAGGGAACACCGGTATCCATCAAGGCAGATGGCAGTTCGAATGTGGAAATTGTCCTGAAGGCTAAGTGATTCCGGGTCATCCGAGAAACCTAAAAAAGGCTCCCGAAATTTCGGGAGCCTTTTTTATTCGTTTTCCAGGCAGTAGAGAGTTCCCTTTTGAGTTCCAATAAACAATTTTCCGTCCACTATGGCAGGTGACGCGGAAATCCCGTCATCCAATTCCATTACACCCAATTGTTTACCAGTGGCCAGTTCCAAACTGTATAGTTTTCCGTCCAAGCTACCCACATGGACCACGCCATTCTTGGTGATCACGGGGGATCCATCAACCTTTCCCTTGGTGAGGAAGCTCCACGCTTGTTTTCCGGTTCGCCGTTCGAATGCATGGATGCGGTTGTCCCGTGACCCGACAACAACCAGGTCGGTGGAAATCGCCGCCGAGGAGTAAAATTCCTGTGGGCGGTTTTCCGCCATGAATCTCCACGCAACCTCCCCCTTTTTCCAGTCGACCCGCAGGAATTCACGGTTCATGGTTCCGATAAAAAGTTGATCGCCGTCCACGGCCACGGTAGCTCCGGTTTGCCCACCCAGGTCGACCTTGGACTCCTCCTTGCCATTTTCAATATCGATCACATGGAGCGTGCTATCGCAGCCGGCAGCGAAGGTTTTCCCGCCAGCTACTGCCATGGAGCCGTAGTATGGCCCCTCCGTCTTGAATTCCCACAAAAACTTTCCCGTTTTATCCAGGCAGCGAATTGTCTCGTCCTGGCCACCAAACAGGATGCGGTTGCCCGCGACGGTCGCCCCGCCGGAAATTTCCCCCTTGGCTTCATAGGACCATTTCTGGGCCCCGGATTTCGCATCCACCGCGATGAATTTCCCATCCACATCCCCGGCAAACGCCAAATCGCCATCCCAGCAAACGGGAGCCTTGATCATGCCGGTTTTGATCTTCCAGCATTCCTTGCCGTTGTCGACTTCCAGACAACGCAGGGAGCCGTCCATACCTCCAACAATCAAACGCTTGCCCTGGACGGCAACGGTTCCCTCGATGGATTCCATTCCCTCCACTTTCCAGCGAACCTTCAGTCTGCCACCCATATCGCAGGCAGCCACACCTTTTTGGAAGCCATCGCCACGGAAAACCGGCCAATCTCCACCGGTGGCGAAACTTGTCGCACCCCAAAGCGCAATCAGGAGCAACAATCCCCCAAACCACCTTACGGTCATGGATTCGCCCCCTAAAACTGTTTTGGAATACCAAAGGCTCAGAAAACAGATTTGTAAATCTCTACGAAATCAATTTCAGATACCGGACGTGGGTTGAATTTGCCCGTCCATT
>JAFMJU010000146.1 GCA_017853285.1 Gemmataceae bacterium | reverse complement strand
TTTCTCGGCGTTGCCCCCGAAGGTGTCGCGGTCCTCCTCCACTTCCGGAGCCTGAGGAAAACCGTAAAGATCCAGAAGCCTCCAACCCTTCGCCATCAGGCCCTTCCAACGGTCGCTGATTTCTTCCACCTTGTGTTTGTTGCGCGTCCCGACCACCAACTGGGGCATTTTCCCGCTCCCTCCCTCGATTGGGGAATCCTTGCCTCGAATAAAGCGAATCCGGCTAAAGTTCCAGGCAGTTCTGGCCGACAAGGATGCCTTTTGCCGGCCAATAAACCCGTCATTTCCTGCCATTTCACCACACTAGGAAAAACCCTCATGGCTGGAACCATCTTTTTTCGATGATTCTGATTGTCCACGGTCAGCCATCCCCCTGGGAACCCCGCATGGTTCTGGGTCGCTACCTATGCAAGTTCCCATGCCGGTTCATACCGGTGTTGGCCTTGGGTCTTGTCCCGCTCGCCCGGGGGCAGGAGGTGGTACAGGTTCTGGCCACGCTCCCTTCCCCCATTGAGTGCGTCGAGGGGGCCCCGGAAACCGAATTGGATCGGTCCGCCGACCTGGAATCCGGCCTGGACAAGCCCATCCCTTGGGACCGCATCGCTCCGAAACACCGCGAGGCGATGGTCACCGTGGTGGAAAACCCGGCGTTCAGTTGCCTGGGTCCGGTGGAAACCTTCGTGGGCAAACCCAACTACTACGCCTGGCTGCTCGACCATCCCGATTCAACCACGGTCCTCTGGCAAAGGCTCGGGGCCAAGTGCCTACCCATCCAGTCATTGGGGAACGATTCCTTCCGCTGGTCCGACCCCGACCACGGCCAAATCTCCTGGACCATGGTCCACCGTGACAACGACATGCGCGTCTGGCACGCCAACGGCCGCATGCGCGCCGGCAAACTGATGCCCTTTGCCAATGTCGACGCGGTCTTGGTGGCCCGGTACCAGACAGGCAAAACCAGCCAGGATCGCCCCGCCATCCGGCATCAGTACCAGCTCTTCCTGCGGACCGACAGCCGCGCCACCGCCATGGCCGCGCGCTTGCTGGGAGCCTCGGTGCCCAAACTGGCCCAACAATACATGGGTCAGTTGCAACTGTTTTTCCACGGCATGGCCTGGATGGACGAGGAGCAACCCCGCCGTTCGGCCCGCCTGGTGGACGGAATTGTTCCCCCCGAGGTCCTCCGGCCGGTGGTCGCCGCTGATGGGGCGCCCAAGGTAGCCACCCGGGTCGCCAAGCCTGTCTCCGCACCCGCCGGAGAAGAGCCATGACCGGATCACCGGATCCCACGATGCCAGGCAAGCCATGGTGGGGGGTTTTGCTTGGGGTGGTCACCGGTTTTGGCGCCATGGGTTTGCTGCTGGCCGGTTCACTCACCTTGGCCTACAACCTGCTGGGCGAGGAAGGCACTTTCGAACCGGGCACCTACCGCGTCAAATCCGCCTGGCTGGCCACTCATGTGGTGGCGGAGATTGCCTGCGGCATTCTGGCCGGATTGGTCTCACGATGGTTGGGTGGAACCCGGGCTGTTTTCCTGCTGGCAACCTTGCTGTTCTGCCTGGGCGCTTGGGGCGCTTGGGGCAAAATCAAAGAGGGCGACCCCGGCCACGAACGCTTTCCAGGCGAGACCGATTCCATGGAGGCGGCCAATGTCGCCATTAGCCCTCCCTGGAAACACCTGGTGTCCCCGTTGAGCCTGGCCGGCATGGCGCTTCTCGCCGGCCTCGCGCCCACCCGCCAAAGGCAAGGCGCCTCGACCTGAGTCCAGGTCAGGGCCCATTGCCGGGCTCTTTCGCCTTGGCGGGTTTTTGCTCCTTCGGTTTCTGATTGCGTGCCTGGGCCACCAACCCCGCCTGGGCGGGAACCCGGCCCTCCTGGATCAACTTTTGCCAATTGGCCGTGGCGGCGCGTCGGGCCGTGGGCTGACCCCTGGTATCGAATCGCACCAAGGCCTTCCCTTCCGATGGCTTGCCTGCCAGATCCTCCAGATAACGCTTGGCCGCCACCCGGATCATCAATTGGTCATGTTGCAACAGTTCGGCCACCTCCATCAGTCCCTGCCTGTCCCGAATCTCCTCCAAACTCGGTAGATGGAGCAAATCCACAAGCATCCCCGCATCCGCCGCGCTCATCCGGAAACGGTCCACCAGGACCCCACTGTCTGTTTTCGGGTTATGGAGGACCAGCCCCCTCCGGGCCTCCTCGCTCACCCAATGCCTCAGGGCGCAGGCGGCGGCCTGCCTCCGATCCTCCGTAAGGGTTTCATCCGACATATCCATCAGCAGTCGCTGGTGTTCCCCCATGCAACCCAGCGCCAGAAGAGCCGTATGCCTCAGCGCCGGTGTCGCCCCTTTGGCGTTCAGTGCCAGGTCCATTCCCACCGAGGGTATTCGGTCACCACCCAGGTTCCCCTCCAGTTCCGAGAGTGCCGCCTTATGGACCGCCTGGGTTTCCGGATTACCAGGCCAATCCCGCCCCCACATCGGTTCCCGGGCATTCAGTGGAAAGGGGCCCCGGGCCATCCCCTGGGCGCTGTTCCAGAGCGCGAAGGCCGCCGCGGAGGGCGCGGCCGCCATTTCCCAGCCAACCCCCGGTTGAGGGGTCACCGTTGCGTTACCGCGGGTCACCGCCAACAGGGCTTCCACCACCGGTTCCTCTCCCAGTCGCCAGGTGGCGCGTCCCGCCGGCACAGGTGACACTTCCACCATCACCTCGGCCTGTCCATCGGCAAGCTTCACATCCCAAACCTGGTCCCGGAAGCGAACCCTCCAGGTCACCGGTCCCAACCCGTCGCCAGAGAGGAAAACCCGTCCCTCCAGCAATTCCAATTCCCCGGTCGCTCCGGCCCCGGCGGGCAAAAGGTTGATTTCCGATTCCATTAACACCGCAATGTTGCTCACCTCGGGCAGGTTGCCCCACAGGGTGACCTTGGCCCCGCGGTCCAATCGAACCTCCACCGCGTAGCCCGGCAGGGCCATCAAATGGTCTTGCGAGCGCACCACTCCCCGCTCGGCCACCCGCCGCCACAGTTTGGTATCAGCTTCGCGCCGCAATACCACCTGCTTTTCGGACACCACTTTCCCGAGATCTTGCCTGGTTTCCCGGTCTGCCGCCGGCGGGCCGGCCAGAACCGCTGGCGCAGGTTCAGCCCGGACTGGCGGAGGAACCGGCACCGGGTCCACCGGTTTGGGAATGGGCGCTGGTATCGGCATCGGCGCGGGCATGGGCATGGGCATCGGAACCATCGGAGGTGGAGCCACCGCAATCTCCCCGATGGCAGGTTTGGCCTGAACCTCCTCCACCACCGGCGGCTTGGAATCTTCCTGCCCCGGTTCAGACCTGACGGCTACCTGCCGGGGCAATTCAGGCCTCGGCCGCACAGTCAGGGCCACCACTGATACAGCCAGCACCACAAAAGCCCCCAGGGCCACCAGAACCTGCTTGCGGTTGATCCGCAAACGGGCTGGCTCGCCTCGGGATCGTCCAATCGTCGGTTCCAACTCCATCCGACTCCTCGGGCGACTCTTGCCGCCCTTCACCAGATTGCGCATCCGTTCCCAATCGATTCCCTCGGTGGCTGCCCAACTCCTCCCATTCCCGACAGGGGGTGCGCTGCTTTGGCAGTAGTGGCTGGCGGCCAGTTCGTGCAGCAACAAATCATCATGAAGTGTTTTTCGCTCGAGGTCGGCGACCGTTTCAGGGCTCAGGACCCCATCCAGATACGCTGCCACCATTTGGACATCCGGCAGGGACTCCTCAGGCTCCACTCTCCGGATGCGAAGATGTTTTTCCACCCGGTCCATCAGCGACCGGGCTTCCGGATGCTGGTGCAAAAACAGCGAAAACTCTTTCACCTCAGCGGGTGTCATCCGGTCTTCGAGGTACCGCAGTATTTTTTCCAGCGTCAGGTCCATGGGGCACCAGATCCAGTCCGTTGGGGTGTTTCCCTAGTTAGTGGCCCAAGGGGGGCTTTTTCGTGCGATTTTTTGAAAGCGGCCAATAACAAAGCCACAAAGCCATTGCCCATATAAGGTTGCATGCGGCGGCCCCCTCCGGGCCTTTTCGTGAAGATGCGGTTCTGGCAAGATTGCAGTCAGAGATTTCATTCGAGGTTCGCCCCTTTGCGCCATCGGTCCAGCAGGCGAATGCTGGATCCGCAGGTCTCAATTCTGGAGCCTTTCCCTTGGGCGGAATTTGCCTGGTTACCGGTGCCACTGGCCTCCTGGGAAGCCATGTGGCAGAGCAACTGGTGCGCCGGGGGGAACGGGTCCGGGCTTTGGCCCGCCCCGGAAGCAATCAGGAATTTCTGCGTGGCCTTGGCGTGGAGATCATTCCAGGCGACCTGGAAAAGAACCAGGGCATCGATGCCGCCTGCGCCGGTGTGGACCGCGTCTTCCATTGCGCCGCCCGGGTGGGAGAATGGGGCGACCCCGCGCAAATCCGCTCACAAATTGTCGATCTGGCCCTCAATCTCAAGAACGCCTGCGCGCGCTCGGGCAATCCCCGCGTGGTGCATGTCAGCTCGGTCACTGTCTATGGAAAACCTGACGGCCCCGGCCCCTGGAGCGAATCACAACCCTTGGGCAACAAGGTCTACCGCTCCAACCACTACTGCCACGCCAAGATCGCGGCCGAGCAAGTCTGGGCAGACTACCCCGGACAGGTGGTGATCGTCCGCCCAAGCTGGATCTACGGGCCACGCGACCGGGTTACCCTGCCTCGTGTCGTGAAGGCATTCCTCAGCGGCCGGCTCGCCTTGATCGGCGACGGCTCCAACCCACTCAACATCATCTATGCCCCCGATGTGGCCGATGGCTGCGTCCGCGCCATGGACAAGGGACCCGATCGCCATGTCTACAACCTCAGCAGTGGCGGGCAAACCTCCGTGAAGGCTTTCATGGACACTGTGGCAGACGAATTGGGCCTGCCCCGGGTCAGGAAACGCTACCCCTTGGCCTTGGCCAAGGGTCTCGCCATTTTCAGCGAGTGGATCGGCAAACTGATCCGGATGAAACGCCCGCCCCACCTCACCCGCTACAACCTCGGCCTGCTGACCCGCCCGTGTCTCTTCTCCACCGAAAGCGCCCGCCGGGAACTCGGCTGGCAGGAGAGTACCTCCGTCCAGGACGGCCTGCGAAAAACCCTGGAATGGCACTGGCGTGACCTCCCACCCACCGCCCCCATCCGCCGCCGCAAGGAAGCGGAATCATCCGCAAACCTTTAAGGAACGCATACCCATGGCATTCGGCGAAAGGCTCACCGAGGCGACGCGGAAGGTCGGGACACCCCTCTGCGTCGGCATCGACCCGCGCTGGGAATCGCTCCCCCTGGAGATCCGCAAGAACAAGGGCGGCGCCACCCCGGATTCCCTGCAGGCCGTGGCAGATGCCTACGAGGAGTTCTCCTTGTCTGTGCTCGACCTGGTCCATGGTTTCACGGGAGTGATCAAGCCCCAGATGGCATTCTTCGAGGCCGCCGGCCCGCCCGGACTCGCCGCCCTCGGCCGCGTCATGGCCCGGGCGAGGGAACGGGGCTACTTCACCATTCTGGATGGCAAAAGAGGCGATATAGCCAGCACCGCCGAGGCCTACGCCCAGGCGGGCCTCGGCGGGGCCCTCCACGCCGGATTGAATTTCCCAGTCTGGCTGTCAGACTCGCTGACAGTGAACCCCTACCTGGGTGCCGATGCCGTGGAACCTTTCATCCATGAGGCCCGCAAGGTGGACGGTGGCTTGTTCATCCTCGTCCGCACCAGCAACCCGGGCAGTGGACTGTTCCAGAGCCTGGAATGCCAGGGCGAAACCTTATGGCAGCGTGTCGCCCGCCAGGTCGGCGCTTGGGGACAAGTCGATGCCAGCGGCCTGGCTGATGTGGGGGCGGTGGTGGGGGCCACCCAACCGGCGGAGTTGGCCTGGATGCGCCAGAATCTCCCGGCGGTTCCCCTGCTGGTTCCAGGCTATGGCGCGCAGGGCGGGGCGCTCGAGGCATTGAAGCCCGCCTTCGGCCCCAAGGGCGCCGGCGCCGTGGTGAACAGTTCCCGGGGAGTCCTGTTCCCCTTCAAGCCCGAAGCGTCCGACTGGCGGGACAAAATCCGCCAGTCCGCCGCCAAGTCTGCCTGTGAATTGGCGGGTGTCAGCGGCATGGGCGCTCCCTGATGGCTGGCCAACCCCGACTCAGGCCCCGCGCAGGGCCGCGGGGTTCCCTGGCTGTTTTTCTTTGTGCCTTGATTGCGCTGGCCAGCATCCGTGCGCCAATCGTACCGATGGGCCGTGTCCTTACCGCTCATGGCCCGGCCGCGGATGCGCTGATTACCCACCAGGAATTCCCGGGTCGTGTGATCACCACCAACGCGTCCGGCGAATACCAGTTGCCCGCGACACCCAAGTCCGGCTGGATGGTGGCACTCGAAAAACATTATCTGACCCACGCCCGCCCGGGCACTGTCCGCCCCGATCCCGTGCCACCCGACCACCCCGAAACCCCCTGGATCGACCCGACACCCGGAACCTCCCCGCGGGCCTGTGGATCCTGCCACCAGCAGGCCTACCTCCAGTGGCGGGGCTCACCCCACCATCTATCCTCCCAAAGTGTTCTCTTTTCGGCTTTGTTCAGCCCGGGTGGCCAAACCGCATGGCATCTTGGGGAAAACTACCCCGAAGCCACGGCGTCTTGTGTCTCCTGCCATGCTCCGGGTGGTTCAGCTCTGGAGACAGACCTGCCCGGCGAGGGCCCATTGTCCGGGGTTCATTGCGATTTCTGTCACAAGATCAGCGGCCTCGGCTCGGGCGCCCCAGGCCTCACCCACGGGCGCGACCTTTTCAATCTCGCCCGTCCGGCCGCCGACGGCAGGCCCGTTGTGATCGGTCCGCTTCCCGATTCAACCCGGCAAAATGTGGCCTACTCCCGGTTGTTCAAACAAAGCCGATTCTGCGCCCCTTGCCACGAGGGCACCGTCTTGGGCACCAAGGTCTACACCACCTTCTCCGAATGGACCGCCTGGAACGGCCCACAGAATTGCCAGGACTGCCATATGCCAAACGATGGCCCCAGGCGACATCACCACGCCATGGGCCCGGGGCTCTCCGCACCCCCCGGGGGCCTTCATGTCACTTGGTCGCTGCAGCCATCGCCCGCGGGTCCTAAGGTGCGGCTCGCCATCGGTTCACAGCAAGTGGGCCACGCGCTTCCCACCGGCCATATCGACCGCCACATCGTCGGCTGGCTTGAGTTTCTCGACCCCGACGGCAAACCAATCCTCGCCCCGCTCGGCCCCGGATTCATCCCCTCATGGGCCACAGGCCTGCCAAACCCCGCGCCAGGGTTTCTGCTCGCCCGATGGCGACAGAACGGCCCGGAAGGCCCCGTCCCGTTTTGGTCGCCGGGTGGCGAGTACAAGGATTCGCGTTTACTGCCCGGCCAAACCCGTGAAATGGAATGGCAACTTCCACCCGGGGTGGCTTCAGTGCGCCTGAGAGTTGAACATCGCAAGGCGTGGCCAGCCATGCTGCGGGCTCATCAACTATCTCTTACGCCGACGGTGCTGTTTGATGAGACCAAGCCACTGTTCAGCGGGGCATCAGGCCGATAGCCTCGCGAATCCATCCCCGCGCTTCCTCACCGGATGAACTCTCGGCGATGATGCGGGCGATCGGCTCCGTGTTGCTGGCCCGCACCTGGATCCACCCTTCCGCGCACTCCAACCGCAAACCATCCCGTTCATCTGCCGCCCAGGTGGGCCAGTGTCCCTTCAGGGCCGCAAGCCAGCCCGGCAGTTTCTCTTTTTGCAGGGGGGTTTTATCCTTGATGATGACTTGCGGCGGCAAGGCGGCGATCGCCTCTTGCAGCCTCCGCCCAGACAACGCAAGGCTGCCCAGTACCAGCGTCATCCCCACAAACGGGTCGCGCACCCAACCCACCCGGGGGTCCATCACACCCCCGTTCCCCTCGCCTCCCAGGATGGCCTGGTTCGCGATCATGCCATCCACCACATGGGCCTCTCCCACCGGAGTCCTCACGCAGGCGCACCCCCGGGCCTTGGCCACACCTTCTGACAACCGGCTGGTGGAAAGGTTGATAACCAGCGGCCCGGGCCGGCGCGACAGGATCCCGTCCGCTGCCAATGCCAGGGTGTATTCCTCGCTCGGGAACCGCCCATCCGAATCCATCAGGGCCAACCGGTCCGCGTCCGGGTCCAGCACAAATGCCAAATCCACCCTCGCCTCCCGGACCACCGGCCCGAGGGACTCGAGATTCTCCGCTGTCGGCTCGGGCGGATGTACAAAATTGCCATCCGGCTCGCACTGCCAGCCGATCGCCTCCACGCCCAACTCACGCAACAATTGAAGGGCAAGCGGGCCGCCGGCCCCGCCATTTCCGTCCACCAGCACACGGAACTTTGCCTGGCGGATCGGCTCCAGAATGCCATCCGCGGCGGCCGCTTGCAGGACCGCCTCGGCGTGCCATTGCGTGGCCTCCCCGCAGGATCGCACCCGCCCGCAGCCGTCCCACCGGGCCGGCAGAAACTTTTCAGTCCCAATGTAAGCGTCACGGATGCGGCCCGCCGGCCCAGCCGGCAGCACACGCCCGTCAGGACCAAACAGTTTCAGGCCGTTGTAGGGTGCCGGATTATGGCTGGCGGTCACATGCAAACCACCCGCCGCCCCCAGATGACGCACCGCCACACCCACCGTTGGCGTTGGAATCACCCCCAGCTCAATCACTTCCCGCCCCGCTGATTCCAACACGGCTGATGCCAGCCGCATCAACCAGCGTCCGGAGGGGCGGCTGTCCGCGCTCAGGGTGACAGCACCCGGCTCCAGCGTTGCCGCAAGCGCTTGGGCGAACCGCAAGGCCGCCGAGGCATCCAGGCTTTCGCCCACGATGCCCCGCACTCCGGAAATACTGACAATCAATGGTTCCGACATCGCGCCACCCGTTCCAAATCTGGTTTC
>JAFMJU010000145.1 GCA_017853285.1 Gemmataceae bacterium | reverse complement strand
GAAGACCTTGCCGGCTGACCGATAGAAGAAAACCTCACCAAAAGAAAACCTCACCCCCCTGCCCCCTCTCCATCCATGGAGAGGGGGTGATTTGTTTTGGAATTGGGCGAGGCGTGCTGTGGTGGGATTTGATTTTTGTCAGCGCCAGTGGCCCGGGCGCTGCCGCACCCGGCTGGCCAAGGAAGACAAGGGTGGTGGGTTATTCCTCGTTGCCCGAGGAGATGTCGGGGAGGCCGAGGATTTCGAGGTGTTCGCTTTCGCGGTCGCGCATCATGCGGCGGTCGTGGGGGTCTTTGTCATCGTAGCCGACGAGGTGGAGGAGGCCGTGGATGACATAGAGGGACAGCTCGAGCTGGGGGTCGTGACCGCGCTCGGCGGCCTCGCGCATGGCGACCTCGACGCCGAGGACCAGCTCGCCCTGCAGGACCTTGCCGGCGGAGTAGGGGAAGGAGATGACATCGGTGGGGTAATCGTGCTTGAGGAACTGGTTGTTGACGCGCTGGCTGGTGGCGTCGTCGACGAAGGCGAGGCTGATCTCGAAATCGCGGATGTCCTCGTTGGCGAGGACGGACTCGGCGACCTTGCGGAAGCGGGCCTTGTCGATCTTGAGGTGTTCCTGGGGGGAGGCGATGCGGATGGGCATGGCGTCGGCATCAACCCGCTTTGGCCAGGGGGGCGGGTTGGGTGTCGAGGCCGTCGAGCAGCTTGAGGCGATCGGGCGCCGTGGGCGCGGCCGCGTGTTCGCCGGCGGTGAAGAGGGCGGGCTTGAGATCGAGGATCTCCTGGGCGAGGAGGGCGTAGTCCTCGGCGCCGTGGCAGGTGGGGGCGTAGCCGAAGATGGATTTGCCGAAGCTGGGGCTTTCGGCCAGCTTGATGTTGCGGCGGACGCGGGTGCTGCAGAGGCGGGCGTCGGCCCAGGGGGTGGAGCCGCCGCGGGATTTCTCGAGGAAGCGTTGGATGTCCTCGACGATCTCGTGGGTGAGCTTGGTGTGCATGTCGCAGAGGGTGAGGACGACGCAGGTGACCTTGAGGCCGGGGTTGAGGCGCTTGGTGACGAGGCTGGTGGTCTCGAGCAGCTTGCCGAGGCCGTGCAGGGCGAGGAAGTGGGGCTGGAGGGGGATGATGACCTCGTCGACGCAGGTGAGTGCGTTGAGGGTGAGGACGCCCAGGGAGGGGGCGCAGTCGAGGACGAGGAGATCGAAGGGATCGGGCTCGGCGTTGACGAGGTCGCGGAGGATCATCTCGCGGCCGACCACGCCGGAGAGTTCGACCTCGGCGGCGGCGAGGTCGAGCGAGGAGGGGGTGACCCAGAGGTTGGGCTCGGTGTTGAGGCGGGTCTGGGACCAGGGGGTCTGGCGGATGAGCATGTCGTAGAGGGTGTTCATGCCGCGGGCGGCGGTGACCCCGAGGTGTGAGGAGGCGTGGGCCTGGGGATCGAGATCCATCAGGCAGACGGTTTTGCCGGCGCCGGCCATGGCGGCCGCGAGGTTGACGGAGGTGGTGGTCTTGCCGACGCCACCCTTCTGATTGAGAACGGCAATCTTGCGCATGGCTGGTGCCCCTGAATCCTTTCCGGGCGCGATCGGGCGCGAGCAAACCCGGCGCGATCGAATCCAGAGGATAGGGGTTTTCGGGTTTGGGCGAAAGTCCATCTGCCCGGTGTGGGTGATGGCCCATATTGCCCAAATTGCCTTTTTGGGTGTGCGTTGTGAAAACCGGGAAACCTGTGTTGCCCCGGAAATGGGGGTTTTGGTACTTGGGGGATGTTGCCCGAAATCCTGTTTCGGGCCCGGGAAGGACGCCCGGTCTGCACCATGGAGTTGCGCTCAAGGAAGGGCGGGGCCGCATGCAAGTGGTCATCCTCTGCGGGGGCCAAGGGACTCGCCTGCGCGAGACCTCGGAGCATCTCCCCAAGCCGATGGTTCCCATCGGCGGCAAGCCGATCCTGTGGCACATCATGAAGCATTGCGCGGCCCACGGGCTGCGCGAGTTTGTGTTGTGTCTGGGTTACAAGTCATACGAGATCAAGCGGTGGTTTCTGGAGTACCACCTGCGGGAGCGGGATTTCACCTTCCGGCTGGGTCGGCCGGACCAGATGGAGATCCATCCTTCGGACCGGGACGAGGAAGACTGGCTGGTGACCTTCGCCGAGACGGGCGAGCAGACGATGACGGGCGGGCGCGTGCGCCGGGTGGGGCCGCACCTGCGGGGCGGCAACTTTTTGCTGACCTATGGGGACGGGGTGTCGGACGTGGACCTGGGGGAGCTGGTGCGCTTCCACAAGGGTCACGGCAAGCTGGCGACGGTGACGGCGGTGCGGACACCGGGGCGTTTCGGCGAGTTGCGGCTGGACGGCGACACGGTGGAGGCGTTCGAGGAGAAGCCGGATGTGACCGGCGGGCGGATCAACGGCGGGTTTTTCGTGGTGCGGCGCGAGGTGATCGACCGGCTGGGGGATGACCCGGGGCTGGTGTGGGAGCGCGGGCCGCTGGAAGGATTGGCGGCGGACGGCGAGCTGGCGGCGTATCGGCATGACGGGTTCTGGCACGCGATGGACACGCCGCGCGACCACGCGGAGCTGGAGCGGCTGTGGGCCACGGGGCGGGCGCCGTGGGCGATCTGGAACGCGGCGGGCCCGGGGGACAAGCGCGCGCGGCGCGGGTACCAGGCACCTATGAGGGAGCGGGCATGAGCCACGCGAGCGGCAAGGACAACGGATTCTGGCGCGGGCGGCGCGTGCTGATCACCGGGTGCACCGGTCTGGTGGGCGCGTGGACGACGCGGGCGCTGGTGGCGCGCGGGGCCCATGTGGTGGGCCTGGTGCGGGACCGCGTGGCGGGCTCGGACCTGCGGCGCGGCGGGCTGATCCGCAAGATCGACCGGGTGCACGGTCGGCTGGAGGATTTCCAGTTTTTGGAGCGGGTGGTCAACGAGCACGAGATCCAGACGGTGTTCCACCTGGCGGCGCAGGCGATCGTGGGGACGGCCAACCGGTCGCCGCTGGCCACCTTCGAGGCGAACATCCGCGGGACCTACAACCTGCTGGAGGCGGCGCGGCGGAGCGGTTTGAACCCGCATGTGGTGCTGGCCAGCTCGGACAAGGCGTACGGGGACCAGGGGGGTGAGGCGTATGACGAGTCGTCGCCGCTGGCGGCGACGCACCCCTACGACGTGAGCAAGGCCTGCGCGGACATGCTGGGGCGGAGCTACTTCGAGAGCTACGGCCTGCCGGTGTGCGTGACGCGCTGCGGCAACTTCTTCGGCGGCGGCGACCTGAACTGGAACCGGCTGGTGCCGGGCGCGATCCGCAGCCTGCTGGCGGGCGAGGCGCCGGTGCTGCGCTCGACGGGCCGTGAGCTGCGCGACTACTTCTACGTGCGGGACGGGGCGATGGCCTACATCCACCTGGCGGAGCGGATGGCGGCGGACGAGACGATCCACGGCAGGGCGTTCAATTTCTCGGCCAACTTCCGCATGAACTCGCTGGAGATGATCGGGGCGATCTGCCGGCAGCTTGGCAGCCGGATCGAGCCACGGATTTTGGGGACGGCGACCAACGAGATCCCGGCGCAGCGGGTGGACAGCACGCTGGCGCGGGAGCGGCTGGGCTGGGCCCCGCGGTGGACCTTCGACGAGGCGCTGGAGGAGACGCTGGCCTGGTACCGGGCCCATCTGGCGGGGCTGGAGAACGGGGCGAGCGAGGCGATCGAGGCCGGCGTGGCGAATGAACCGGAGATGCCGGCGCCGAGGCGGCTGGGCCGGGCTGCCTGAAAAAACCAACGATTGGATCGCGACACCAGGAACTGACACCATGAGCACCCAGAAAGAGAAGCCGATCCTCACCGCGGGTCCCTCCATCACGAAGCTGGAGCAGGACTATGTGGCCGACGCGGTGGCCCACGGGTGGAACCAGGACTGGAACCTGTACCTGGAGCGGTTCCAGCGCGCCTTCGGCGAGGTGACCGACACGCGGTTCACCCTGGCGACCAGCTCGTGCACGGGGGCGCTGCATCTGGCGCTGTTGTCGCTGGGGGTGGGGCCGGGTGACGAGGTGCTGGTGCCCGAGACGACCTGGGTGGCGACGGCCAGCGCGGTGAAATACTGCGGGGCGACGCCGGTGTTTGTGGATGTGGAACCGGACACCTGGTGCATGGATCCGGAGCGGCTGCTGGCGGCGATCACGCCGCGCAGCAAGGTGGTGGTGCCGGTGCACCTGTACGGGCAGCCGGCGGACATGGGTCGGATCTTGAAGATCGCGCGGGCGCACGGTCTGAGGGTGATGGAGGACGCGGCGCCGGCCCTGGGGGCGACGGTGCTGGTGGACGGTGTGGAGCGGCCGGTGGGCTCGCTGGGCGATGTGGCGTGCTTCAGCTTCCAGGGCGCCAAGATCATGACCACCGGCGAGGGTGGCATGCTGGTGACGAACGACCGGGCGATTTACGACCGGGCCAGTTTTCTGAACGACCACGCCCGGGACCGGGCGAACGGGTTTCAGATCCTGGAGGTGGGTTACAAGTACAAGATGTCGAACATCCAGGCGGCGCTGGGCCTGGCGCAACTGGAGCGGCTGGACGAGCTGGTGGGCCAGAAGCGGCGGATCATGGGCTGGTACCGCGACCGGCTGGCGGGTGTGGATGGACTGGGGCTGAACGCGGCGAACGGGTGGTCGAAGCCGATCTTCTGGATGAGCTCGGTGGTGCTGGACGAGGCGGTGACCCCGGGCCGGGAGCAGGTGACGCGTCATTTGAAGGAGCTGGGGATCGACACGCGGCCGTTTTTCCCGCCGCTGTCGAGCTTCCCGATGTTCCGCACGCCGGCGGGCCCGGGGCCTGTGGCGGCGCGGATCGGCCGGGCGGGCATCAACCTGCCCAGCGGGCACTCGCTGACCGAGGCGGATGTGGAGCGCGTTTGCCGGGGCCTGAAATCGGCGCTGGTGGCGCGCCCCGTGGCGGCGGCCTGAGGCGATTCCATGGCATCTTCCGCGACACAGCTTTCCCCTTATTTGACCCCTTCGGGCTCCGTCGGCGCGGGCGCTGGCGGGGATGGCCAAGCGGTTGTCGAACAGTTCGCCGCCCTGAAAAATCCGGCGAGCGCGGGTGAGGCGTTGCCCCTGGTGGACGGCACGGGCCGGGTGGGGGCGCTGGTGCCGGTGACCTTTGCCGACGCGGGGGATGCCGGGGCGGTGGCGCGGCTGGCGCGGTGGCGGCAGGCGGCGCCGGAGGCGTTCCCCTCGGTGGGTGTGGTGACGGTGGAGGGGACGGGCCGCTGGCTGGAAAAGGCGGTGCTGGGGCAGGCGGACCGGATGCTGTTCTGGGTGGTGGACGGCGAGGGCAAGCCGGTGGGGCATGCCGGTTTCTTCCGGTATGACGCGGAAAGCAACACAATTGAGATCGACAATGTAGTGCGCGGGGAGAAGGGGTGCTCGCGCGGGATCATGACGGTGGCGGTGCGGGCGCTGTGCGCCTGGGCGCTGGAGCGGCTGGGCGTGGAGGCGCTGTGCCTGCGGGTGTTTGACGACAACCCGCGGGCGATACGGCTGTACCGGGCGGTGGGATTCCGCGAGCTGTTCCGGTTGCCGCTGGTGCGGCAGGAGGAGCCTGGCGGGCACCGCTGGGTGGAGGCGGGGCCGACGCACCGGGGCCCGGTGGGGCGGCATTTCGTGACGATGCGCCTGGACCGGGAGGGCGCGGCACCGGCGAGCCCGCCGCGGCGGGAGGCCGAAAGGCCGGTGCTGAGCATTGTGATGCCGGCGAAGAACGAGGAGGGGAACCTGCGCCGGGCGTTTGAGGAGCTGGGCGCGGTGCTGGACGCGCTGGGAGAGCCCTACGAGGTGCTGGTGATCGACAACGCCAGCAGCGACGGGACGCGGCGGATCATGCGCGAGCTGTGCGGGCGGGACGCGCGGTGGCGGTACCTGCGGTTCTCGCGGGACTTCGGCGTGGAGACCTCGATGGCGGTGGGGCTGCGGTCGGCCCGGGGTGACGCGGCGATGGTGGTGTTCAGCGACCTGCAGGACCCGGTGGAGCTGATCCCCCGGTTTGTGCGGCACTGGCGCGAGGGGACCGACGTGGTCTACGGCGTGGTGCGGGACCGGGCCGGGGACCCATGGTGGAAGTCTTTGGGATCGAAGCTGTTTTACCGGCTGCTGGAGCGGGTGGGGGATTGCCGGTTGCCGGCGCGGGCGACGGATTTCCGGCTGCTGTCGCGCCGGGCGCTGGACGCGCTGGGGCAACTGGACGAGCGGAACCGGTATTTCCGCGGGCTGAGCCACTGGATCGGTTTCCCGTCGGTGGCGGTGCCGTATGACCGGCATCCGAGGCGGGCGGGGCGGAGCCACGCGCCTTTCTTCTATCTGGTGAACCTGGCGGCGCGGGCGGTGACCTCGTTCTCGCTGTGGCCGGTGGACGCGCTGGGGCATCTGGCGGCGGTGGCGCTTTCGGCGACGCTGGTGATGGGGCTGCTGGCGGCCCTGGGCGTGTGGAATTTGGGGCTGATTCATGTGCTGTTGGGGATGGTGCTGACCTCGACCCTGGCGACGGGCTGGGTGGTGGGGCAGTACGCCGGGCGCACCTATTTGGAGGCCCGGAGGCGGCCGTTGTATCTGGCCGAGGAGACGATCGGCTGGGAGGCGCCCGCGGGCGGGCGGGGATACTGGACGCACGAGGCGGATGGGGCGGCGGGGCGCGGCGGGGCGGCGCCGGCGGAGGAGAGACCGCGGCCCTCCTGGGCGCCCTGAGGCGGACCTGGACGACACCCTGATTGACAACCGGAGAGAGCGACCATGTGGCAAGACCTGCATCAGGAAATTTTGGACAAGGTGCGCGAGTACAGCCAGGCGAGGCACCTGCAGCCGAAAGAGTTCGTGCCCGGGGTGACGCCGGTGCCGTACGCGGGGCGGGTGTTCGACGCATCGGAAGTGACGGCGGCGGTGGACACCGTGCTGGACTTCTGGCTGACGCTGGGGCCGCAGGGTGAGGCGTTTGAGAACGAGCTGGCGCGGGCCGTGGGGGTGCGGGAGGCGCTGCTGACGAACTCGGGCTCGAGCGCGAACCTGCTGGCGGTGAGCGCGCTGACCAGCCACACCCTTCCCGACGGGTTGCGGCCCGGGGACGAGGTGATCACGGTGGCGGCCGGATTCCCGACGACGGTGGCGCCGCTGGTGCAGAACGGTCTGGTGCCTGTTTTCATCGATGTGGAGCCGGGCACGGCGAACCTGCGGGCGGACCTGCTGGAGCGGGCCCTTTCCTCGAAGACGCGGGCGGTGGTGGCGGCGCACGCCCTGGGCCACCCGTTCGACCTGGACGCGGTGACGGAGTTCTGCCGGAAGCACGACCTGTGGCTGATCGAGGACAACTGCGACGCGCTGGGGGCTGAGTGGCGGGGGCAACGGACGGGATCGTTCGGGGACCTGGCGACGCAGAGCTTCTACCCGCCGCACCACCTGACGATGGGCGAGGGGGGCGCGGTGCTGACGAACACGCCGCGGCTGCGCCGGTTGGCGGAGAGTTTCAGGGATTGGGGGCGGGACTGCTGGTGCCCGTCGGGCAAGGACAACACCTGCGGCAAGCGGTTCGGCTGGAAGCTGGGCGACCTGCCGGAGGGGTATGACCACAAGTACATCTACCGTCACCTGGGCTACAACCTGAAGCCGCTGGACATGCAGGCGGCGATCGGGCGGAAGCAGTTGGCCAAGCTGGACGATTTTGTGGCGGCGCGGCGGGCCAACCACGCCTACCTGATGGAGGCGCTGCGGCCCTTCGAGGGTTTGATCCATCTGCCGGAGGCGGACCCGCGGGCGAACGCGTCGTGGTTCGGGTTTCTGGTGATCGTGCGGGACCACGCGCCGGTGAGCCGGCAGGAGATCATCCGGCACCTGGAGGCTCGGAAGATCCAGACGCGGCCGTTGTTCGCGGGGAACCTGCTGCGGCATCCGGCGTTCCAGAACATCGAGCACCGGGTGGTGGGCGACCTGCGGATGACGGACAAGATCATGCATGACGCCTTCTTCATGGGGGTGTATCCCGGCCTGACGCGGCCGATGCTGGACCACATGGTGAACAGCCTGCGCGAGGTGCTGGAGCCGGCGGCGGTCGGCAAAATGGCACGCATCGGCATGCCGCAGATCCAGGGCGCGGCCTGATGTCGCCGGGGGCGCGACGGTGGCTGGTGGGCGCGGCGCTGCTCGTCGTGCTGGCGGCCCACGCTTCGACCCGGCTGGAATCGTTGCGGCAGATCGGGCTGGAAGAGCGGCAGTTCTGGTCGGACACCTTCCGGTATTCGTTGGCGGCATTGGCGGGGCATGGCCTGAGGCCGGTGCAATTCGCAGGCGTGCCCGAATCGATCCCCTTGCAGCGATTTTTGACCCTGCAGGCGCCCGCGTTGAGCCGGGAGGATTTCGACGGGTATTTCAGCCTGCCGGAATCCGAGCCGGTGACTCCGCCGGTGGGGATCACGGACGCCAGTGACGAACATTTGCCTTGGCCCTTGTACACCACCCGCATTTTGGACCTGTGGACGGCCACGGGCCTGTGGTGGCTGTTCGGCATCCGCTGGGATGTGTTGTTCTGGTTTTACGCCGGGTTGTCGACGCTGGCGTGCCTGTGCGTGTTTTTGACCGCGCGCGGGCTTTCCAGGAACGCCTGGGTGGGGGTGGTGGCGGCTGTTTGCTATTCGGTGATGCCGCTGGAGATCTCCTACACCGCCTACTCGCCGCGGGATATCTCGCCGCTGTGGTTTGGGGCGCCGGCTTGGGCGTGCCTGGCCTGGCTGGTGGGGACACGGAAGGCGGTGGCGGGGGACCTGGTTGCGGCCGGGCTGGCTGGCTTTTTGGCGGCCCTGGGCCTGGGGTGGCGGCATGATGCCCTGGTGACGGTGATGGCGATGACGGGGCTGGCGGGGCCGGCTTTGTTGCTGGCGGGGCGCGGTTTGATAACGGCGGTGGCGGGGACCGTGTGCTGCCTGGGAACAGCG
>JAFMJU010000144.1 GCA_017853285.1 Gemmataceae bacterium | reverse complement strand
GAATTCACTCAAACGGCATAAACGGGTTAATCTGAATAATTATTAAAGCCTGCTCAATCCAGCGGCTTCAGGTGGATGTTCCGCAGGTGGATCTCGTGCCCCTCGCTCTGGAAGCCGACGGGGCCTTCCTTCAGTTTGGAACTGCAGGAGGAGACACGGGTTCCGTTCACCTTGACCACCACCGAACCGTCCCCCTTACAGATGATTTCGGTGCTATTCCACTGACCCAGGGGCTTTAGGACCTTGTTCAGGGCGGCCTGGTCGAACTGGTTGTTCTCAGCCTTCACGCCGGCCATCGGGAAGATCCTGCCGTGGTCCTTGTAGCGGCCCTGGGGCTCAAGCGAGGGGGGGAAGATCTTGTCAAACGGGGGTTGCAGGTGGATCAGGGCGCCGGAGTTGCTCTCGGGGGTGCTGCCCTCGGGGTAGAGCCAGTCGAACGAAAGGGTGTAGTTGCTGAAGGATTTCTGGGTGAAGATCATGCCCAGGACCTTGCCATTGATTTTCAGCACCCCGCCTTCCTCGGCGGTGAAGTACTTGGCCGGGTCTTTGCTTTGGTCTTTCTTGTCGAGGTAGATACGCCAGCCGGTCAGGTCCTTGCCGTTGAAGAGGTTCACCTTGGCGGGGGCCTCATCGGCATGCAAGGCGGCCACGGTCAGGCCGGCCAGCAGGGCGACCACGGGGGCAAGGAGGCTGGTGATACGCAACATTGGGGGTTCCTCGGGTTGGGGCAGTGATTCGGTCCGATTGTAAGCCGGTGTTGCTTCCGGATCAAACGGGCTCAGGCCCTGATGCCACCCGCGGGTTTTCAGTGGCTGGCCGGCCTTTGGATTTGGCCGGTACGATGGGGGAGGTAAAACACACGCTTCGGGTTGATGGAGACAAGAAAGTGCGGCACCGCGGCTTCACGCTGATTGAACTGCTGGTGGTGATCGCCATCATCGCGGTGCTGGTGGGTCTGCTGGTGCCCGCGGTGCAGAAGGTGCGCGAAGCCGCCAACCGCATGAGTTCCCAGAACAACCTGAAACAAATGGGATTGGCCGCGGCCAACTTTGAGGGTGCATTCGGTCATTTTCCCACCGGTGGCGGGTACGATTACTCCGTAACCCCCGCCAACTCGTCTCCCTACACCACCTCGCAAAACGGGGTGACTGTTCCCAGCCCCAATGCCTTCACGCTGATCCCCGGCTATGGCAACTTCCGTCCCCGCTGGGGAGACGCGATGCGGCAGGGCAAGTTCCAATTGGGCTCCGCCTTCTTCTCCCTGCTGCCCTTCGTGGAGCAAGAGGCGCTGTTCCGTGACGGCCTCGCCTGCTTCAAGACACCGGTGAAAACCTACCTGAATCCGATGCGTCGTTCAGGTGGCGTGATCGCGGCACCCGTGACTGACACGCTCTACCCAGGCTGGGGTTACAACGATGGCGGCGCAGGTCCCAGCGCCCGCACCGATTACGCCGCCAACGACCAGATCTTTCGCACCACCTATGCCGGGTGGGGCAGGGTTGCCTCCATCGGTGATATCACCGACGGCCTGTCCAACACCGTTTTTTGGGGCGAAAAGGCGATGGCCCAGCAGGCTGTCACAACCGGTTCATGGTACTGGGACGAGCCGTTCGTGATGGGCGGCACCGGTGGCACCGGCCGCTGCGGCGACGAGTTGTATCCCGATTCCAGGCTGAACCTGTTTCCCGAACGGGTTTCCGGCTCCGGCTGGAGTGTGGGCGGGGAATCGTGCGGGGGCGGTAACTGGGGCAATCCGGCCACGAGCGGCGGGCCGCAGTTCGGCTTCGGCGATGGCAGCGTGCGTTCCGTGCGCTATGGCACACCTTCAGCCACGGTACGGATGCTGATCCGGCCGACGGATGGCGCTGTGGTCGGGGTGGATTGAGCATGGCCGCCAGCACCCAGCCCCGCTCTATTTTGCACATGCAGGCTTTGATGGTTGCGGTGCTGGTGACTTCCGCCGGTTGCGCCGACAGGCCCAACCTGGTTCCTGTCACCGGCACAGTGACGGTGAAGGGGCAGCCGGTCACCGCCGGGTCGGTGGCGCTTCACCCGGGGGAGGGGAATGCCCATCAAAAAGACAATCCCTCCAGCCTGCTGCAAACGGACGGTGCGTTCACTTTCAAGACCTACCCGCATGGCGAAGGTGTGCCGCCGGGGCGCTACACCATGACGCTGGATCCGGCGTTGGCTGGCCGTCTGAAAATGGCCCAGTACGCCCGGCCGGACACCTCGCCATGGAAACTGGATGTTCCGGCAGGGGGACTCCGCGACCTGAAGATGGAGGTCCGGTGAACGCCGGATGACAGGGCCGTGCTCGACCAACCCGTCCGCCGCTTGATTGATCCCGCGCTCAACCGGGCGGGCGGGCTGCTGGCCGGGCTGGGGTTTTCTGCCGCCACTGTCACGGTTGCCGGATTCGCGCTGGGGTTGGCTGGTTGTTGCGCGATTGTTTTCCAGCAATATCTATCCGGACTGGGGCTCCTTCTGGCCAACCGGGTGTGCGACGGGCTCGATGGCGCGGTGGCCCGCAGCACCCGCGCGACCGACGCCGGTGGCTACCTCGACAGCGTGCTCGACACGGTATTTTACGCCATGGTTCCGTTGGCCTTTGCCATCGCCCGGGCGGAAAACGCGTTGCCGGCGGCGTTTTTGGTCTTCGCCTTCGCGGGGACGGGCGGGTCGTTCCTCGCGCATGCAGCCCTGGCCGGCAAGAGGGGTTCGACCGGGCATTTGACCCAGGGCAAGGCGTTCTTTTACCACCGCGGGCTGATGGAGGGCACGGAGACGATCGTGTTCTTCTGCCTGTTCTGCCTGCTGCCCGATCAATTTCCCCTGTTGGCGTGGATTTTTGGCGGCCTGTGTCTGGTCACCACTGTCATCCGCCTGGCCAACGGCCTGCGTGAATTCGGAGAGCGGCCATGAGTGCCCCCAATCGCCGAGTGTTCCTGCTGTCAGCCTCCTCTGCGGCGCTGGCCGGGTGCGGATCGGCCGCCGAGGCCCTCCGGGTGTTTGTCTATTCGGGCGGGCACGAGCAGACCATGCGCGAGGTGTTCGCGCCCCGTTTCGAGGCCCTCACCGGCAAACGGGTCGTCTTCACGGCGGGTTGGTGGGAAGGGATCGCCAAATTGAAGGCCTCGCCCGCAGGCAAGCCGCCATTCGACCTCATGATCACTGACGCCACGCAGGGATTCCCCGCCGCGCGGGACGGGTTGTTTCAACCGATCGATTGGGCCAACATCCCCCACCAGCGTGACCTGGCCCCGGTGACGCTGGACCACTGGATCTTTCGCGACCAGTTGGGATTGCCCTATCCCGACTCGGTGATGACCATCGCCTCACGCCGTGAAATCCATCCGCGGCCGGTCCGTTGGGCTGACCTGATGGACGGCGCCCATACCGGGCACCTGGGCCTGTACCAGCACTTTTACATGAGTCTTTTCACCTGCGCCGCCATGCTGGCTGACAGTGAGGGAAAAGCCGGCCAAGCGCACACGCTGGTGGAGAAGGCGACCGAGGAAGTCATGCGTTTTGCCCGTGGCCAGGCTCCCCGTGTGAAACTCTGGTGGAAGACCAGCGCCGACATGATCCTGGCGCTGGCGCGAAACGAGGTGCGACTCGGCAACATGCACAGCCCCGAGTACATCCAGGCCATCCGCGAAAACCCCGACCTGCTCGCCGTGGTACCGGAAAAGGACCGCGCCTTCGTGCAGGTTTTTTGGGCAATACCCGTGGGCACACCCCGCAAGGCTTTGGCCGAGGTCGCCATCAACCTGCTGTTCTCCCGTGAGATGCAGGTTGAATTCGCCCGCCGGGGTTCGGCGACTTCCCGGATCGACGCGGCCCGGGTGATGGCTGAGGAGGACCCGCTGTGGGCCGCCATCTACCCGCACACGCCGGAGCAGTTTGGGGGCCTGCGGTATTATCCGTATGACCGATATGCCCGGGATTGGGACGACCTGAATGATGAATGGCAGCGCACCGTCCTTGGCGGCTGACGAAACGGTTCCCCTGCTGTGCCTGGAGGGAGTCTCCTTCTCCCACGGCTCGCATGAGGTGCTTCACGACATCAGCATGCGCCTCCAAAGGGGCGCGCTCACCACGCTGCTGGGCCCTTCGGGCTCGGGCAAGACCACGCTGCTGCAGATCCTTGGCGGACATCTGAAACCTTTCCGGGGCACGGTGTGGCTGGATGGGACTGATGCCACCCACCTGCCGCCCGAGTCCAGGGGGTTGGGACTGGTGCACCAGCACCTGGCGCTGTTTCCACATCTCACCGTTGAGAGGAATGTCTCCTTCGGGCTGGAAGTGCGCGGGAAGCCAATCGCCTTTGCGCTGGAGAAAGCCAGGGCCACGCTGCAACTGGTGGACCTGCCCTCCGACACCTGGACCCGCCGGCCCGACAGCTTGTCAGGCGGCCAGCGGCAACGGGTTGCCATCGCCCGGGCATTGGCCTTTGGCCCGCGGGCGCTGTTGCTGGATGAACCGTTCACCGCGCTGGACCGAGGGCTGCGTCAACGACTGGGCGGCGAACTGAAACGGATCCAAAGAGAGACGGGCGTCACCACGCTTTTGGTCACGCATGATCAGGAGGAGGCGCTGGCACTTTCCGATTCGCTGGTGGCGCTGCGCGAAGGACGCCTGGTGCAGGCCGGGCCACCGGCGGAGTTGTACCAGCGGCCGAGGGACCCGTGGTTGGCCGGGTTTTTGGGCGAGGCCAACCTCATCACCCGCGGTGGGTTTTTGCGGGCGGAGGCCGGGGAGTGCCTGCTGGTGCGGCCAGAGGAACTGGTACCAGGCGACCAACCAGACAGCGGCGATTACAGGCTGCAAGGTCCGGTGCGGAATGTGGTTTTTCGCGGGGCAGACAGTCTGGTGACTTTCGAAGCCGCCGGTCTGGTCTGGAAGATGGCCTTGGCTGGTACCGAGGTTCCCCGGCCGGGCGAGATCATGAAGGCCATCCTCCCTGCCACCGCGGGGTGGAATGTCACCAGGGGCTGCAGGCCATGAGATCCACGCGGTCGAACGCGTGGTTGGCCGGGCCGGCGTTGGCGTTGGTGGCCTTGCTGGTGGTGCCATCGATGGTGTTACTGGTGCGGCTGTCCCTCTGCCAACCGGCCTATGGTGTAGGTTTTTACCGTGCGGATAGTTTCACCTGGGAAAACTTCACCCGATTGCTGTCGCCGGAATTTGCGCCGCTGATCGGCTTCACCTGTTTGTTTGGATTGGCTGTGATGGCGGGGGTGTTGCCATTGGCTTGGCTTTTGGCTTGGCCGCTTCGAGCTTCGGGTGGGGGCCGGCTTATGATCGGCCTGCTGGTGCTGTTGGCTCCCCGTCTGGCGGGCATGTTGGCCCCTTTGGTCGCGCTGAGGTTGCTGCTGCCAAGGGGTGTTGTCTCGGCATGGCTTGCGGAGGTTTTTCTCATCACACCCTATGCGGCACTGGTGCTGCTGGTACACCTGCGAGGAATTGATTGGACGGTGCTGGCTGCGGCCCGCGGGCTGGGCGCGCGAGACTGGCAGGTGTGGTCGCGGGTGGGACTTCCCCTGGCTTGGCCCGGCCTTTGGCTGGTGGGACAACTTGCCCTGGGCTGGGGGTTGGGTGCGTTCCTTGGTCCGGACATTCTCGGTGGGCCAATTGGGCGAACACTGGCCACCGATCTGCATCACCAGGCGTTTGACAACAGTCGCTGGCCCCTGGCCGCCGCCGAGGGGGTGCTGCTGCTGGTGCTGGTGGGGGCGGTTTACCTGATCCGGCCTTTCGGATTGACACGGGAGAATCACCCGTGATGCGCCTGCTGTGGATTGCCGCCACGCTTTTGATGATGGCCCCATTGGTGGTCACGCTGTGGTTGTCCTTCTCACCCGACCCGTTTTTCACACTGCCTGTGAGTGACTGGTCTGTCCGCTGGTTCACTCAGGCGGTGACAGGTGAACAGTGGCGTCAGGCTTTTTTCCGCAGTCTGTGGATGGCCGGACTTTCGGGGGCACTCGCGGTGGGGTTGGCCATCGCCGCAGCCTGGGTTTCGCGGGGCAAGGCTTCCGCATGGTGGGCGTTGTACCTTCTTCCGGCCTGTCTGCCCCAGGTGGCGTGGGCTATGGGCCTGCTGCCAATGGCCGGGGCTTTGCCTGAGGGAAGCCGACTCTGCCTGCTGGTGGTGGCGCAGGCTTTGCTTGGTTTTCCCGTGGCTTTGTTGCTGATTGGGTTGCGTGTGGATGCCGCATTCAGGATGCTTCTAGCGGCTGCCGCGGACTTGGGAGCGAGCCCGGCCCAAGCCTGGTGGCGGGTTGGATTGCCCCGTTTGTTTCCTGCTGTTGCGGCGGCGTTCCTACTTGCGGCCACGCTGGCTTTTCATGAGCCGGTACTGTGCCTGTTTTTGTGCCAACCCGGGGAGGAGACTCTACCCGCATTGGTATGGCCCACGCTGCGTTCCTCGCTGACACCCGTGGTGGCGGCCCTGGCAAGCCTCACCATGGGATGCGGGCTGGTGATTGCCGGATGGGCCCTTGGGGTGTTTGGGCGTTGGTTTCGGTGAGTGGGTGCGTAATTTGGAAGGGGCGTTTCTGCTACCATTAGATTGGCTGATACACCGGGTTTGGAAGGGTTAGCCGGAGAAACTTCATGGTCGCCAAGGCGCCCCTATTCATCATGGTTGGGGGATTTTTGGGTGCTGGCAAAACCACCACCGTGGGGCGGCTGGCGAAGCATTACCAGGCCCAGGGCAAGCGGGTGATCGTGGTCACGAATGACCAGGCGGCCGACCTGGTGGACACCCACACGCTGCGTGCGCAGGGTCTGGAAGTGGGCGAGGTGGCCGGCTCCTGCTTCTGCTGCAACTTCAACGAGTTGACCAGTGTGATGGAGAAATTGGCGGGCAGCGGCTTGCCCGATGTGGTGCTGGCCGAGCCGGTGGGCAGTTGCACCGATCTGGTGGCCACAGTGATGCGCCCGCTGGAAAAGGTGTACCAAAAGCCAATGCGGCTGGCTCCCTACGCGGTGATTTTGAAGCCTGGGCATGGCCGGCGCATTTTGGGAAACCACGCCAAGGCCGGTTTCTCGCCGCAGGCCGCCTATATTTTCCGCAAGCAACTGGAAGAGGCGGATCTGGTCCTGGTCAACCGGGCCGATGAATTGAAGCCTGAGGAAGTGGCCGAACTGACCGGGCTGGTGAACGAGCAGTTTCCCGGCCGACCGGTGCTGGCTATCTCGGCCGGCACGGGAGCAGGCTTTGATCGATTCATCGAGGCGCTGGAGCACGGGAGCATCGTACCCGGGCAACGGACCATGGATGTGGATTACGATATCTACGCGCAGGGCGAGGCTGACCTGGGCTGGTTGAACAGCCAGGGATCGGTGCGCGCTGACAAGCCGTTCGACCTCGATGCGTTGGCCCTGGGCCTGGTGCGGACCATCCAGAACCTGCTGAATGTTCAGGACGCCGAGACGGCCCACCTGAAGGTGACGGTGAAAGGGGCCGGCGCGATCGCGGTGGCCAACTCCATCGACAACATCACCGCGCCCAAACTGTCGCAGCCCGCCAGCCGCCAGGCGTTGGAGGCCGATCTCATCATCAACGCGCGGGTGGCTCTGGATCCGGAAACCCTGGCCCATTTGGTGGAGCAGGGCACCCACCAAGCCGCCCAGGCTTTGGGTGGCAAGGCCACGCTGGAAAACCTGCGCAGCTTCCGCCCAGGTCGCCCCGTGCCCACGCACCGATTTCAGGAAACGGTTTGAAAGGCCGATTCAAGCCGCTTTAACACAAGATATCTTTTTGTATGGATCGGATGCCTGATCCCCTCGTGGAAAGCACCAACTTTTCGGTTTGCACCGAAATGATGCTTCCTTTTTAGGTTGGCCCTGGGGCCTTGGGGTTCTGGCCAGATTGACGGGTTACCGTGGATTCCACTAGGATACCTGTTCGCAACGCATCCGGAGGGGTGACAGAGCGGCTGATTGTGCAGCACTGGAAATGCTGTGTGGGGGAAACTCCACCGGGGGTTCGAATCCCCCCCTCTCCGCTTTGTTTTTCCGCCTGACACAAACCCTTTCTCTGCAACAACTTACGATCATAAGGCACGCCTAATATTGCTGGTGTGCCAAAACTGTGCCAAACCTGCCTCCTTCCTGCTACTCGGGATCTCCTTAAACTCAGGCTTTCGGGCGGCGCCGCCGGATCGATCCGGCAACCAGCACCGCCCTTCAGCCTCCCCTCGTCAGCCGTTGCCATCGCCCCCCTGGGGTTTCGGCAACAACTCGATGGACGACATCAGCGTCTTCGCTTCGGCATCCTGCAAATCGAAGTAATGCTGAACCATCTTACTGTCAGTGTGGCCAAGCCATTTCTGGAGCACCAAAGCCGTCACCTTGGAACTGGCCGCCATCCTCGAACAAAAGAAATGCCGGAAATTGTGCAACCGGCCATCCTTGAATCCCTTCTGTCCCTCCGGCGTCGGGAACCGCTCGGTAAGCGGACGGATGATCTTCCGGACAAACTGGTCCCTCAGGCGACCATCATTCAGCCGGTATCCCCGCTCTGTTGTGAATACCGGACGCGACCGATCCCTCGGCATGCCCTGAAGCAATTCCCGCAAATCGGCATGCACCGGCAGCATTCTGCTCCTGCCCGACTTGGTTCGTCGCCTGTCGGCCTCAAGCCTTGAGCGGTGTCCCTGATCCCCGAGGTGAATCATCGAAAGGTTATCGCTGAAGTCCGACCACCTCAGGCTGGCCAACTCCTGGATGCGCAAGCCCGTGTACGCCAACCCGACCAAGGCCCGGTACATCCACTGGCAATCCGGAAGGGATTTGGCAAGCTCCAGAATCGCCGCCACTTCCTCCACACTGTAGCAGTGCTTATCGGAACCCTCCGGCTTGGTTAATGGGCATCGGAAGGCGCACGACGCCGGCAGGTGTTTCTGCTCCACCAGGTATTTGGCCACCTGCTTGATGGTTGTCATTTCAAGGTAAACCGACC
>JAFMJU010000143.1 GCA_017853285.1 Gemmataceae bacterium | reverse complement strand
ACTTTTCGATTGTTCAAGGCCCCCGCGCTGATCAAGGTTTGGCAGCCCCGCCCGATGGCAAGGACATTGTTGCCCTCATCCAGAAAGGTTCGGGCCAGGTCCAGGGCTTCCTCGCGTAACCTCAGGCGCTCAGATGCCGCCCCGCCTCCCAAAACAAGAATGTCGAAAGCGTTTGGATTGATCTCTCGCAGGGAAAGGTCCGGGTCGATTTTGTAACCGTGCAAACCCGTGACCACCATTCCCGTGGGGGTGGCGATTTGCACATAAATCCTTTCTTCCACCAGGCGTTGCCAGACAAGGTGTAACTCAAGGTCCTCAAAACCTTCCGCCGTCAAAATCAAAGCTTTGGCGCCCATCGTTTTTCCCCAAAACTGCTTGTTTGCAATTGTCCGGGTGGATTCGTGCCTTTTCCCGGTTGATGCGGTCGCGATACCTGAGATCCCCTGAGGAATCAAGATTCCAAGGTCGAAAAGCGGATTGGATCTAGGGGTTCGTTGCGGCCCAAAGGTTGATAGGATGAGTTTTTGGGAACAGAATGATCCCTAACTAGATAAGACAACCGAAGATTAGCTTTGGTTGGGGCATTTGGCAGGATGGTGAAAGGCGTACGATGAGCGACGAGATCCAAGAATCTACCAAGGTTGCCCCCCCTTCCCCTGTCGAGGCCATCAAACTTTCCAGCCGTGGCCTCCGGGGCGGAATTCCCGAGTTCCTGGCGGGGGATCAGGATCACTTCGACGAGACCGGGAAGCAACTTTTGAAGTTCCACGGGTCGTACCAGCAGGAAGACCGTGATGCCCGGAAAAACCGAAAGGAAGGGGTTCCTGCTGGCAAATTCTATATGTTCATGGTTCGTGGCAGGATTCCCGGGGGTTTGCTTACCGCCAAACAGTATCTGGCTATTGACGATCTCGCCGAAAAATATGCCAACAAGACCATTCGCCTGACCAGCCGGCAAAGTATCCAGTTTCACGGCATTATTAAATCGGGCCTGAAACCGACCATTGCCGGATTGAACCATTGCCTCCTCTCCACGCTCTCCGCGTGCGGGGATGTCAACAGGAATGTCATGGCCTGCCCGGCGCCGGTCAAGAACCACCAGGCCCATGACCAGCTTCAACAAGATTGCATGGCGATAGCCATGCATCTCGCCCCCAAAAGTACCGGATACCACGAGATTTGGCTCGACGGGAAACCCTTCAAGGACGAAGCCGAACGCCAAAAGGCCGATGAGGAGCCGATTTACGGCAAGGTTTATCTGCCCAGAAAATTCAAGACCGGTCTGGCCCTACCTGGTGACAACTGCATCGATATCCACAGTCAGGACTTGGGCTTCCTGGCCGATGTCAAGGATGGGCGGATTCAAGGCTACGATGTGCTGGTCGGCGGTGGCATGGGTATGACCCATGGCCGCGCGAACACATTCCCGCACCTGTCTAAGGCGATTTGTTATGTGAGCCGGGAAAGGCTCCTCGATGCGGCCGAGGCGGTGGTCAAATTGTATCGCGACCACGGCAATCGCTCGGACAGAAAGCGGGCCCGCATCAAGTACCTGGTCGCCGATTGGGGTGTTGATAAGTTCCGGGAGACGCTTAAGGAATACTTGCCTTTCCCTTTGGAATTGCCGAAAGGAATCAAGGTTACCGGCCATGATTCCCACCTGGGTTGGAATCCGCAGGGTGATGGCCGCTTCTGGTACGGTATTTCCATTGAAAATGGCCGGATCAAGGACGAGGGTGATTTTCGCCTGCGAACCGCCCTGAATGAAATCGCCCGCAAGCTGGACAAGCCGGCCCGCCTGACCGCCTTGCAGGACATTCTGATCTGCGATTTGGCGGCGGCGGATAAGCCGGTCATTGAATCGATTTTGACCGCCCACGGGGTGGCGTTGCCTGAAAAGGTATCCTTGGTCCAGCGCTATAGCCTGGCCTGCCCTGCAATTCCCACCTGTGGCCTCGCGATTTGCGAGTCCGAAAGGGCTCTTCCCACCGTGGTCGATGACCTTGAGGTCCTCCTGCGGGAGATGGATCTTGAAGATTCGGCCTTCACCATTCGCATGACCGGGTGCCCGAACGGGTGTGTCCGTCCGTATCAGTCGGATATCGGCCTGGTTGGTAGAAGCGGCGACAAATACCTCCTGTATTTGGGGGGGCGCCTGGAGGGAGATCGGCTGAATTTTCCGGTGAGGGATCTGGTCAGTCGGGATGATGTGGCCAAGGTTCTCCGCCCGGTATTTCAGGAATTCAAACAAAATCGCAACGCCTCGGAGTCTTTCGGGGATTTTTGTGACCGGCTGGGGCAGGATCGCCTGAAGGTTCTGACCGCCTCTGCAGTTTGACGACGGGCATTCGAGAATACCGGGGTTGGCCATGCGGATTTTGGTGGTGGGGAAAGGCGGGCGCGAGCACGCCCTGGCTTGGAAGCTGGCCCTGAGCAATCGGGCCGAACGGGTCTTTGTCGCCCCCGGTAACGCCGGAACCGACGGGGGCCCTGGAGGAAAGCTGGCCTCGGTCAAGTTGGAGCAAGACAACTTCGAGGGGCTCGTCCGCTTTGCCAAGGACGAGAAGGTGGGCTTGGTGGTCATTGGCCCTGAGGAACCTTTGGCCAAGGGAATCACAGATGCCCTGGAAAAAGAGGGCCTGCGTGTTTTCGGCCCCTCGAAGGCTGCGGCCCAACTGGAGGCAAGCAAGGTTTATTGCAAGGAATTGATGCGTCAGGCAGGGGTCCCCACGGCTGATTTCAAGGTTTGTGACCATCCGCAAATCGCCCGCACCTACATCGATAGCCGGGATTATGATTTGGTGGTCAAGGCTGACGGTCTGGCGGCGGGCAAGGGCGTGATTGTCTGCACAGGTCGTGAGGAGGCCTACCGCGCCATCGACCGGATCATGGTTCGCGAGGAATTCGGGGCCGCCGCCGGTAGACATGTGGTGGTTGAGAAAAAATTGTCCGGTCGCGAAGTCAGCATTCTGGCCTTGGTTTCAGGTAGATGCATCCTGCCCCTGGACCCGGGTCAGGATCACAAGGCCCTTTTGGATAATGACAAGGGGCCGAACACGGGCGGCATGGGTGTGTACACCCCTGCCCCGTGGCTCACGCCTGAATTGGCCCACCAGATTGACGAGGAGGTCTTTGTCCCGACCATCCACGCCATGCGCAGGCGTGGAGCCCCTTACAAGGGTTGCCTCTTTGCGGGCTTGATGATCACCTCCCAGGGCCCGCGCGTCCTTGAATTCAATTGCCGCTTTGGTGATCCTGAGACTCAGCCCCTGTTGATGCGGCTGAAGACAGACCTTTTGGATCTCATGGAAGCCGTGGTGGACGGTAAACTGGAACAATTTGAGGGCAAAATCGAGTGGGACAACCGCCACGCGGTTTGTGTGGTGGCCGCCGCGCCTGGCTATCCCGTCAATCCTCGGAAGGGAGACCCGATCACCGGATTGGACGAGGTGGCCGCCATGCCCGATGTTCAGGTGTTCCACGCCGGTACCAGGCGCGATGGAAACCGCGTGTTGACCGATGGTGGCCGGGTCCTCGGCGTCACAGCGCTGGGTGAATCTTTGGCCCGCGCCCGGGAAAGGGCTTACGAGGCGATCAGGAAAATCCAGTTTCGCGGAATTCAATACCGCTCGGATATCGGTTTGAGGGACCGTTGATCCCTTGACTCCGCCGGGCCTGGGGACAGCCCTATGGACTTTTTTTTTCAGTCAATCGACGGACGGGTGTTGGTGAAGGCCACACCCGTCCTTGTTTTCGTTCTGGGAATCCTGGCGATTGCCTACCGCTATTACAGCGCCTTTCTCGCTGCCAGGGTCCTTTGCCTCAATGACTCGAATCCAACCCCGGCGGTCCGCCTTGCCGATGGCCAGAATTTCCATGTCACCAATCGGTGGGTCCTGTTTGGCCACCATTTCGCCGCCATTTCCGGGGCGGGCCCGCTGATCGGACCTGTGTTGGCTCTCCAATACGGTTATTTGCCAGGTTTGCTATGGCTGGTGGTAGGGGTTTGCCTCGCGGGTGCGGTCCAGGACATGGTGGTCTTGGCGGCTTCCGTACGGAGGGATGGAAAATCCCTGGCCGAGATTGTCCGGGTGGAAATGGGGCCTTGGGCCCATGCTGTCGCCAGTTCGGCAATCCTCTTCATTGTGATCATCGCCCTGGCTGGATTGGGATTCGTTGTGGTGAAGGCTTTGGGGGGTGAAAAAGTCGCCCTTCCGGCCACCATGGTCCTTACCCCGTCCCAGGGAACCGCATTCAAGAAGCTCGATGGCGAAAACGCGTGGTTGGTGCCGGCGGGTGCCACAATCCAGATGCCTGGCGTCGGTGGCCGATTCATTCGCCCTGAACCATTCACCCTCCAGGTGACGGACGGGGCTATGCCAGTCTCTGATTCCGCCCCCTGGGTTTTGCCTGCAGGTGCCTCGCAGGTGATTCCCGGCAGTTCCTGGGGGCTATTCACCATCGCGTGCACCATCCCAATCGCTTTGTTGGTGAGCGCGCACATGTACTGGTTTCGTCCCGGCAGGGTGTTGGAAGCGTCCCTCCTTGGGGGTGTACTCGTATTGGGGGCGACTTGGTTGGGCAGCTTTGTTCCGGGTTCCCGCTTTGAATCCTGGTTTCAGCTAAGCCAGGGACAAACCGTGTTTGTCCTGTGCGCCTACGGGTTTATCGCCTCTATTCTGCCGGTTTGGTTGTTGCTGTGCCCCAGGGATTACATTTCCAGTTTCCTGAAAATCGGTACCATCGCCTTGCTGGTTGTTGGGACTTGCCTGGCCAATCCCCTGCTTTTGCACAGGCCGGTGGAACCGGTTTTTGCCTCAGGCGGTCCAACATTCAAGGGTGGGATGTTTCCCTTTGTTTTCATTTGTGTGATGTGCGGTGCGGTTTCCGGTTTTCATTCCTTGGTTTCCAGCGGCACAACCCCGAAGATGGTCGGGCGTGAAAAGGATATCCGCCTGATCGGTTACGGGTCGATGTTGCTGGAAGGCGTGGTTGCGGTGGTGGCATTGATCGCTGCCGCCTCGCTGGACCCGCGGCTTTATTACGACATCAATGTCGATTTGCGCAGGGTTCCTGAATTCCAGGGGCAGATTGACAGGCTCCACCAAGAGTTGGGTCAGGCCGGCAATATTCAGCACCTGACAATAGCTCAGGTGGAGGAGCGGGTGGAGGAAACACTCCGTGGCCGGGTTGGTGGGGCTGTAACCTTGGCGGTGGGCATGGCCCAGATCCTGACCAAGCCGTTGGAAGAACTGGGGCTGAGGGACGCAACCCTTTTTGGTTATTGGAAATACTGGTACCACTTCGCCATCATGTTTGAGGCTTTGTTTATTCTCACCACCATCGACACGGGTACCAGGATCGCCCGTTATTTGGTGCAGGAAACAATGGGCCGGTTGCACCCTGCATTCGGCCGTCCCGCATGGATTCCGGGAGCCATTTTGGCCAGTGGCCTGGTTACCCTCGCCTGGGGAGCATTGGTGGCCACCGGGTCAATCGACACCATCTGGCCCATGTTCGGTATTGCCAATCAGCTTCTGGCGGTCGTCGCCTTGGCTACTGTGGCGGTGATGTTGTCCGGAACCAGCCGCAGGAGATACCTGTGGGTGTTGGTTGGCCCCTTGCTCTTTGTTTTGTCCACCACCATGACGGCGGGGTATCAGATGGTGGTGATCCGGTTCCCGGCAATGATGCAACAGCCAGCAACCCGTCTGGCCGGTACGCTTTCCCTGGCAGCTACCATCTTTGTCATCACCACCGTGGCGGTTTTCCTGGTGTTTGCAACTGCCCGGATCATGGCCAAATGGTCCATGAAGGGTGATTCGGAAAGTTTTTGATTACGACCCGGCGGGGGCCATGGGGGCGGGTTGCACTCCGTTGGGCCGAAAGGTTGTCATGTCCTGCCGTTTAATCATGATGCCGGCGTTTTTGTCCGGCCGCACTCCCATGGTGTAGATCCCGAATTTCCCACTGTTCACTTCGGTGATGTAAAGGGCCGATTGGGACTGGTTGACCTGTCCTGTGGTCATCAGGAATCGGGCGTCTTGGCGGGGTGGAAGCCCGAATTCTTGAACCAGATCCACTTCTGCCCATCCCCTGATGGTGCCGGTGGAATGATCAATCACAGTCCCAAGGAGCCGGCCGCTCCTGTAGTCAAGGAGCCAAACCCCATCGCTTGGAACCCGGGTGTTGACTAAAACCTGCCCGGTACACATCACGTAATCATCGTGGCGGTCATTGGAAGCCAAGCCGTGGGCTTTGCTACCAAAGTGCTGGATACCCCAGAAAGCGGCGGCCCCTGCTGCAACTCCCATGATGAATGTGGAGGATTTGATGCCTCGGATCATTGGCTCGCATCCCTTCGTTGGGCCTTTTGGTTACCGGTTGGCTCGGATTGATTGCCTGAAACAAATCTCTAATCCCAAACGGCACGGAAAAGCAACATCAGGCTGCCGTATTGATGGGCGTGTATAGCAGAATGGCTCAGGTGATTTCCGGGCGTGATGGAGTGGAATCAACCACGGAATTGGGCTCTTCCTTGTCATTCCCAAACTATTTGCTGTATGATCAGAGAGTTGGGTGGAAGGGCGTTTTTCCCCGGTGAAACGGGGTTGGAGGGGGACTATGACCTCGATTTTTGCCATGTTTGGCATGCCCGCCGGCACCGAATGGTTGTTCCTGCTGGTATTGGGTGTTCTCCTTTTTGGCCGCAAACTGCCTGAAGTTGGACGCTACCTGGGCAAGGGTATCGTTGAATTCAAAAAGGGCATCAAGGGCATTGAGGATGAGCTTGATCCCGCAGTGACTTCCCGGTCTGAGCCGGCTCCCTTGGAAAATTCCCGCCCACCCCAAAAGGTTCAGGTTTCCGCACCTCGTTTTGATGACAGCCCAGTAGCTAAGGGTTGACAATCCTGCTTTCCGTGGCAAGGTACCAATAGCTCTAAAGGGCGATTAACTCAGCGGTTAGAGTGCCATCCTCACACGGTGGAAGTCATAGGTTCGAATCCTATAGCGCCCATAAAAGCGAGAGGCCCGCCTTTTGGCGGGCCTCTCGCTTTTATGGGAACTCATTTTTCCGGCTGGCTCATTCGCCCAAAAACCACCAGCGTTTTGCCTTGGGACCGTAGCTCAGGCCGAATCGGTGCATGCCGATTTTGGTGACTTCGCCAACGGCTTTTTCGATATCGTCTGTGACCAGCATCCGGTCGATGTCCGCCTGTTCGATAGTGCCTTCCGGGACCAGCTTGTCCCTCATGAAATCCAGAAGCGGTTGCCAGAATTCCACACCCATCAAAACCACGGGGAATTCCTTGACCTTGCCTGTTTGAACCAAGGTGGTGATTTCAAAAAGCTCGTCTAGCGTGCCCAACCCTCCAGGCAAAACAAAAAAGGCGTAGGAATACTTGATCAACATCGTTTTGCGTACGGAGAAGTACTCAAAATCAATGAATTGATCCAAATAGGGATTTGGGGCTTGTTCCTTCGGCAACAAAATGTTGCATCCAAGGGATTTTCCGCCAGCTTCCTTTGCACCGCGGTTTGCAGCCTCCATGATTCCCGGCCCGCCGCCAGTCATCACCGTGAATCCAGCCTTGGCCAACGCCGCCCCGACATCCACACCCAATTGGTACCATTTGCTTCCGGGCGCGAAGCGTGCTGAGCCAAAAACAGTCACGCAGGGACCGACGAAATGCAGCGTTCGGAATCCCCAGATATATTCCCAAAACAATCGGAATGCCTGCCAGAATTCCGAAAAGCGCCTTTGCGGGCCCTGAAGGAAGGTTTTTGCTTCCGGATCATCGGCCCTTACAACCTTGCCCCAACGGTGTGGCTTCAGAATGGATTGACCATTGGTGGCTTTTTCTCCCGGTTTCGACGTTTGTGATTGGTTCATGGATGAGTCTCCGCCTTTTTGTCAAAGTGTGGGGCCAATGCTCCACGGGGCGAATTCCTCGTCCCCTACCCCGGCCGATTCGCTCTTGGTTTTTTTGCCGCTCGCCACGGCCAGGATCTCCTCGAAAATTCGGGCGCCCACGGCGCTTACGGGTTCGCCCGAGAGAATGGTTCCGGCATCGATATCCATGTCATCTTCCATGCGTTGGTACATCGGCGTGTTGGTCGCCACCTTGATGCAAGGCATGGGTTTGCATCCGAAAACCGAACCCCGGCCGGTGGTGAATACCCCGATGTTCGCTCCGCCCGCGCAAAGGCCGGTCATGCTCACCGGGTCATAACCAGGTGTGTCCATGACGACAAATCCTTTGGCCTTGATAGGCTCCGCGTAAAGGACCACATCCACCAGAGGACTGGTACCGGCCTTGGCCACCGCTCCCAGGGATTTTTCGTAAATGGTGGTCAATCCACCGGCCTTGTTGCCTGGTGATGGATTGTTGTTGATTTGTGCCCCGAAAACCCCGGTATACCATTCCCACCAGCGAATCCGTTCAAGGAGTTTTTCCCCCACTTCCCTGGATACCGCCCTCCGGGTGAGCAAGTGCTCCGCGCCATAAATCTCTGTGGTTTCCGCCAGTACCGTGGTGCCTCCATGGGCCACCAGGATGTCACTTGCCACTCCCAAGGCTGGATTGGCGGTGACCCCGCTGTAACCGTCCGACCCGCCGCAATTGGTGGCTAGAATTAGCTTGTCCGCACCCAGTCGTGTCCTTTTCTGGCCGGATGAGCTTTTCAGGAGTTCCGTTACTGCAGTTACACCCGCCTCCACGGTTTTGCGAATACCCCCCTGATCCTGAATTTGCAGCACATTGGGCTTGGGCTTGCCCGGCAATCCCAGTTGGACCAGGTTCTGGTTTTCAATCAGATGGCTGATTTGGCCTGTCTCGCAGCCAAGACCCAGAAGCAAGTAGGCCGCAACATTGGGGTGGTTGGCGATCCCCGCCAGGGTGCGGTTCAGTTGAAGGTGGTCGGGCCCGCCGTATTGCATGGCGCAACCGGCCTTGTGGGTAATGGCGACCACCCCGTCGATATCAGGGAACTGGGCCAGAATACCCCTTTTGTCAAGCTCCTTGACGATGT
>JAFMJU010000142.1 GCA_017853285.1 Gemmataceae bacterium | reverse complement strand
GCCGGCCCTGGAGAAAGGCCACAACGGCTGGCGGTTGGCCAGCAGTGCCAAGCCGCGCGGCGACCGCACCGGCCGCCAAATGGAGAAAGAGCAAAAAACCGATCTGAAAAAATTGGTGGATAAATACCCCGGCAGTCCCTGGGCCGTGCTGGCGCAAAGGGACATGCTCACCTCACTGGGCCTGGAATGGCAGAGCGCGGCGAAGAGGGAGTGAGGTTTATGCCACACTTTCCAAGCCGACCTGCCGGAAAAGGCGCGCAGGCATGGGAGTATCGAGTTTCCAAACGATACTGATGGGGCGGGTGCCCGAATGCCTCAGGTACCGGCAGGTTCCCAAAAAGAAATAAGGGGCGGCCCTTCCTGTGGATGTTTTTTGTTTTTCGCGAACAAACAACAGTGGCGTGTACCCGTGCTCGGCATGGTGGATGTAACGCTGGCCTGTTTCAGATTCCACCGAAGTGTTGCTTTGGGTTTGCCAGTGAAATTCTGACGGGGACAACGCGAAATCCTCGTACAAGGTGGTTGGCGAGTAGTCGGCCTCCGTTTTTTGCAAGGTGACAAAGAAGGCATCCACCTTTTTCTCGGGCATGTGAAGAACTCCCTCGCGGAATGAGGGGCGCTTCTCAAAGGACCATCTACCAAGGCCCAAAAGGATTTCACTGAGGCTGTATTGGCAGTGCAGGGTCAAGGGAATGCCCTTTTCGGTCAATGGTTGCAACCCGGGATGGGCAATGCGCAGGAGAGATTCAACAAGGGCCCGGATGCTGTCGACGATGGGGGAATGTTCAAGGATGCTCTGAATGGCTTGGGCCAAAGTCATGGTCTCCCCTGACCGGCCCAAAATGGTGGATAAAAATTGGCTGATCCAGACAGTTTCATAGGGTAGCGGCCCGACGATAAATTTTTTCGAGGAGAGGAATTCCAGCATGGCCTTCAGGCCTGCCGGGTCATCCCAGTGGCTCAGCCGGTGTATCCCCTTTGCGATCTCTTGTTCCAGGTTTCCGGGTAGATCAAAAGGTGAATAAAGCCTGGCATCGCGAAGTAGGCCGGCCCATAGGCCCCGGTGGCACAAGGAGGGAATGTCGGTCGCCAGGAAATCAGCGGCCTCCAGCATGGTTGGGCAACGCCCGAAAATTTCTTGAAATTCTTTCAGCCCAGAAATGATTGCCCGTTGGTTGCTTGCCAGGGAAACGCGAATGTTTTCCAGCACCCTTTCCCGGGCGACTTTTTCCAGGCGGATCATGCAGCCGGGGGGAAGATTGGGGAAATCATTCTCCAACTGCTCGGTGAGCGGTGAGGTCTTGTCGGCCAAAAGGGCACGGAACCTGGATGCAAAACGGTATTCCCGGCGGTGGGCCGAGATGAAATCCAGTACCGTCAGGCATTGTTTGCCCTTGTGTTTGCGAAGCCCGCGGCCCAACTGTTGCAGGAAGATGGTGAGGCTTTCGGTGGGGCGCAGGAACAGGACGGTGTCAATTTCAGGGATATCGACACCCTCGTTGTAAAGGTCCACAACAAAGAGGAAGTTGATTTCCCGGGCAACCAGTTTGCGTTGCACTGCCCTGCGTTCATCATGGGTTGATTCGGAAGACAGGGTCGCTGCCCGGAAATGATGGCGATTGAATTGGTCCGCCATGAATCGGGCATGCTGGATGCTGACACAAAAGCCAAGAGCCCTCGCCTCGAAGGGGTCGAGCAATATCTCCCGGACCTTGTCCATGACCAATCCAGCCCGGGCTGTGTTCGCGGACAGGATGCCATCCAATTCGGCAAGCTTGTACCCGCCTCGTTGCCAGGACAGGGTGCTCAAATCAACCGAGGCGCTGTCGGTGATTCCGAAATATTGGAAGGAGGCAAGCAAGTCCCTGCCAATCGCGTCTGGCAGACGGATTTCCGCGCTGGGCCTGCCATCAAACCAGGAGAGGATATCCAGGTTGTCGGCGCGCTCGGGGGTTGCGGTGAGACCAAGCAAAACCTTGGGCTGTATCTGTTTCAGGAGCTTCAGATAACTGGATGCGGCGGCATGGTGAAATTCATCCACCACCACATAGTCAAATCGCTCGGCCGGCAGGGTGTCCATCTCCCGGCTTTGGTAGCTTTGGATCGTGCAAAAAAGGTGCTTTGACGCGGTTTCCGGGCTTCCACCCACAACCAGTTCCCCGAAGTTCTGGTCACGCAAAACCACGCGGAAGGTGGCCAGTGCCTGTTGAAGGATTTCCTCCCGGTGTGCAATGAAAAGCAGCGATGGCCTTTCTTTTGAGCCATGGGAGAACTCCCTGAAATCAAAGGCGGCAATCATGGTCTTTCCCGTGCCGGTCGCCGCGACCACGAGATGACGGGTTTTTCCCAATACCCTTTCGTTGTGCAGGGTATCCAGGATTTCCTGCTGGAACGGATGGGGGTGGACATCCACAAAGGAGAGGAGTTGGTTGTCTCCAATCTCTCCCTGTCTTTCCAGTTGGAGCACTTTCTTCAGTTTGGGAAGGCACTCGCGGGTGAGGTGTTCAAATTCCGAATCCTGCCAGTACCCGTCGAAAGTGTTGGTCACTTTGGACCAGAGATACGGCAATTCAAACTGGCTGACTTTGGTGGTCCATTCCAGCCCCTCGGACAGCGCTGACTTGGATAGGTTGGCGGAGCCGATGTAGGCGGAGCCAAATCCGGTGGGCCGATGGATCAGATACGCCTTCGCGTGGAGCCTGCCGTGCTTGGTGTCGTAGTTGACTTTCGTCTCGGTGTTCGGGAGTCGCAGTAATTCCTCCATCGCCCTGATTTCGGTGTTTCCCATGTAGCTGGTGGTGATCACCCGCAAGCGTGGGCGCCCGCATTCCAGCGGCTTTTTCGCCGTGAGTTCCCTCAGCGAATCAAGCACCATTCTCAGGCCGCTCCAGAGAATGAAGGAGCAAAGGATGTCCACGCGTTCGGCGGTACGGATTTCAATGGAAAGTTCGTTCCCCAGCTTTGGTTCTGATTTTGCCCCGGTGATCAAAGTGGAACGGCCCAGTGGACTGCTGGGCCTTGCGGGAGGTGCCTTGCTCGCGTGAATTGCTAACAAGCGTTGGAGGGGAGAAGTCAGGGTTGGGTGAGCATGATCGGTATGCAATTCTTTTTGAAGGATATCGATGATGCGTTGGGCCAGGGCAAGCTGCTTGTCTTGATCTTTTCCCCGATGGTTTGCGAGGCCGCGCAGGATTAGCCGCTCAAGATATTGCGCAAGAACAGAATGGGACTCACCCGGATCGATGTCCCGGACCAATGGCGCCAAACCGGGAATGGTCAATGACCTCAACTGGGTGCAAAGGGCCGCATCCAGCAGCTGGTCGTAAAGCCCTTCAGGCAATCCAAACCCTGGGAGGTTTAAGGGTGTTTCGGACATGCAAAGACCCACGGGGACAGCAAGGGTTCACCCCCTGGTGTATGTCTTCCGTGGTGTTTGCCCAGGTTATTTGAAAGTTTCGAGGCGCGAAAAAGAGGTTTTACTTCTTCGCCTCCTGCGCCAGAGCCTTGTGCTTTTTCGCCAACTCGGCTTCCCCTTGTTTCTCGTAGCAGGTGGCCAGGGTGTTGTGGATGGCGCGGCGCGGCCCCATGGCGCCCAAGGCGACCTCGAGGTCGGCGATGGCCGCGCGGTCCTGGCCCAGTTGCGCGTGGATCTGTCCGCGGGTCTCCAGGAAGCTGGCGTTGCCCGGTTGGCGCAGCAGCGCGTCGTTCACCAGCACCAGGGCCCGCTCCGGTTCCCGGGGGCTGGTGTTTGCCAGATACCAGGCCAGGTTGTTGGCCAGCGCCGCGTCCTTGGGGTTCACGCGGAAGGCCAGGTCGAAATGGAGCCTCGCCTGCGCTTCCCGTCGGGCCATGTGGTACTCCACCGCCAGCAGCAGGTGGATCAGGTCAGGCGATACGCCCTTGGCCAGCATGTTTTCCAGCCGCCCCCGCGCCCCGGAGCGCGCCGCCTCCGCCTTGGTGGCGTCCGCTCCCTCGGGAACAGGCGCGGTGTCGGTGAAGTCGGCCAGCTTCACCAGACGCTGCAGGATGGCGCTCGAGCGCGGGTCCACCTCCAGCCCGCTTTTGATCAACTCGGCGATGGCGTTGTAATCGCGGTCCTTCCCCGCCAGCAACTGGTCGATCCGTTCCACATGCGCCTGGATGAGCCGGTTGCCCGCCTCGTTCCGGCGCAATTCGGTGTCGGCCTTCTCGCGCAGCAGGGCCCAGGTCACCACCATGCCGGCAAGGTCGCCGCGCACCATCTGGGTGTCGGCCATCGCCCGTTGCAGCCGGAAATTGGCGGGGGCCGCCTTGGCCTGCGCGATGACCCGGTCGCCCGTCGCGGCGATATACTCCTGGGCCTTGAACTTGTCCTTGTTCCGGTTGATGCCCGCCAGTCGCGATTTGATCTCGGCCGTCCGCACGATTTCCGGCACCGATTCGAGGATCTTTTGGGCTTCCTCGCCCTTGTCCTCAGCCAGCAACTGGTCGGCGAGCAATATCGCCAACTCGGGGTTGCCTGGATCAGCCGTGAGGCCCTGCCTCAGGTGGATTTCCATCAGCTTGTAGACCGCCTGCTGCTGGTCGGGCTGCTTGGGCGGGTTTTCCGCGAACTTTTTCTGGATGCGGTTCACCTGCTCCAGTTGCGCCGGGCCAAACCCGGGCTTGTCCAGCGGGGCGATCGCGGCCCACAAGGCGGCGGCCTTGTCTTTTTTGCCATCACCCTTGTCGAGCTTTTCGAGCGTCTGCGCCAGGTTCAGCATGGCGGACATGTTGCTCGGGTCCATCCGCGTGATGGTTTCCAGGCACAGGCGGTAGCCTTCCAGGTCGCCCCGTCCGATCGCGTCCTCGGCTTGCTTGCGGTAGAAGTTCACCTCGGGCGGCCCGATGCGGTCCAGTGTGACCGCGGCCGCGCCGAGCAGGCCAACCGCCACCGCTGGGGTGGCCGCGAGCAGGGTGCCCAGCAGGGGAACCCATGGGTTGGCCCCCTTGGGCGGTTTTTTCCCGGGGCGGATTTGCGACTGCTTGGCCATGGCTATTTCCCCTCCGGCCAGAGTCTGGGTTCCAGCACCTGCCGAGCCCCCTCAAACAAGCGCATCACATCCTCCCGGGCGGCGTTGTTCAGCGGGAACGGGGATTCGACAAACACCTGCACCTGGCGGGTCAGCGCCTCGGTGCCACCGATGTCCGACCCGAGCCAGACACCCTTCATGTGGTTGACGAAGGTGTACCAGTAGCGCAGCAGGAATTCGGGCCGGCCGATCCACTCGCCATGCTGGTTCAGCAGGCCGAAGACCAGGAACCCGTTCTCGTCGAGCGATTTCTGGTAGACCGCGATGTGGCGCTTGCCCGTGGGCGGATCCTCCGCCCACACGGCCAGGCGCTTCCAGCCCGAGAAGTCGTAGCAGTCCATCAGCGGGTGCCAGCCGGGGAAGTGGTCGTCCATGCTTAAGATGGCCTTGATGGGGCCCTTGGTGAAAACCCATTGCTGGGAGACCACATCCAGCGCCAGCATCCCTTGCGATTGCTGCTGCTTGGGACCCAGCTCGTTTTTCCAGCCGGCTATCTGCTCCGGCATCACCCCTTCCAGCAACGGCAGATGGGTGCCGGCCTGCCAGGGCACCCGGTCGTGGAACAGCACCATGCCGGCGGCCACCAGTTGCAGCGCCAGCGCGCCAAACAAAGCCGCTACGCGCAAGGGGCCCCACCCGGCGTCATTACTGTTCGGCCACACGGTGGGGTTGGTTATCTCGCCGCTGGCCAGCACGCTCAGGTTTCTCTTGCGTTCCGGTAACAGGGTGCGAACCACCGAGCGGATCAGGCTCAGCAGCGCGTCGGTGGAACCGATCAGGCCCACACCCAGCGCGAACATCACCAGACCGATGGCGGTGTGCGGCCAGCCGTTGAGCAGGTCGATGTTGTGGGTGGCCGCCCAGGTGATCACCACGATGCGCATCGCGTTGAGCACCAGCACCCAGCCGAGCGACAAGGTCACCAGCAGGATGCCATGGATCCACCCCCGGTTCATGAACAACGACCAGATGGAGGAAAAGGCCCCCAGGGTCACCAGCGACCGCACCCCGCTGCATGCTTCCGACACGAACAGCGACTGGGTGGGAAGGTACAGCGTGTGTCCCGAGATGCCGTGCAGGATGTCCATCAGCATGAGCAAATGGTGCGAGGCTCGCACAGCCAATCCCTGCAGGCGTTGGACCAGCCAGTCCAAAAGGCCGAAGGGCGGTGGCACCATCCACAGCAGTAAAAGGGCGCAGGGCCACCAGGCCAGCAACAGCTTGCGGCCCCCCATTCGGACCGTCACCAGAAACAGCCCGCAAATTCCCAGCAGGAAGCTGACGCGCTCCAGGGCCAAAACCGAGCAGGCCACCACCGCCAGCCACCAGGCCCAAAACAGCAGGTTCAAAAGCGGCTTGTCATTGGGGCGAATCTCCCCCAGATCCTGAGACCGCAGGTACATCAGCAGCGCCACAGCCCCGAGATGAAGCGGGAAAAACTCATAATCGGGCCGGTTGAGCAGGCCCATCATGGAAATGCCCGCGAGGGGCAGGCAAGCCAGCACCGGAAGCCACAGTTTCACCAAAGGGGCGATCCATCCAACTCCGCCGACAGCTCCGGACCCGGGTGGCGCAAGGGCAGGGGATTGGGACAAGGGCTTCGCTCCAGGCAGATTGCGGGCAGGTGGTGACTGGCCATCACCCAAATACACGATGATTAATCCTTTGATAGCACATTTTTCCGAATATTTGCAGGCTGGTCAACGGATTCAAGGGCTGCCAAAACCGATCCCCCGTTCCGTTTTTTGGGAACGGGGGATCACACAAGGGTGCGGCAAGGCCTATTGGCTTTGGGTGAAGGACAGTTTGGTGATCGGCGCCTGGATGGAAGGCGACTGGCTTTTGGGGGATTGGACATACGGCGCCTGGGCTCCCTGCGGGGCCTGCCGTCGCACCGGGTCCACCGGTTGCACACGCTGCATCAGCCCCTGCAGGCAGGGATCCTGGCAAACCGGGTCCAGTCGGAGCCGCCTCACGCAGACATCTTTTTCCACGCAGATGGGCACGCGTTTTTTCACCACGCACTCGATCTGCTCCGTGTAGGTGACCGGCACCGGAACCTTCACGGTGTAGGGCACCATTTCGCACACCTTTTCCTTCACCACCCGGGTGCGGCAGCAGGGCACGATGGTGCAGACGGTGTAGGGGATCTTGCGGGTCTTGGTTTCCTCCACCATGTCGGTCACCTTGCAGTTCACCATGCGGGTGGTGCTGCGCTGCTCCATGCGGCACACGGTGTACGGGACCTGTTTCACCCGTTTTTCCATCACCATCTTGTAGTTCACGCAGGGCACCTGGCGGACGGTTTCCTCGCACACGGTGCGGCGTTTCACGCAGGTGAGCGTCTTTTCCCAGCACGCGCCCTCCACGAACCGCCGGCCCAGCCAGGGGTTGGCGTGGCCGACACCCTTCTTGTCCACATAGGCGCCGCGGACCTGGCGGGTCTTGTTCACCACCACCTGGCGGGTGACCGTCTCGGGAACCATGCGACGCACTGTCACCGGCACCTGCTTCGTGCAGACCTCGTGCACGATCCGGGCCACCTTCACCGGCACCTGCCGGCATTCCTGCACCTTGACCTTGCGGCAGACGGTGTAGGGAATCTCCTCCTCGATCACATGTCGCTCGTATTTCGTCACCGGCACCATCTCGCAGCAGGTGACGATGCGGGGAACCCGCCGGCAGCGGATCTCGTCGGGGCACTGCACCTCGCACTTGACCAGGCGACCCGGGTCGCATGCCCCCTTCATGGTGCAGGGGTCGAAGTTGAACGACGCCGGATCCCTGCGCCAGGTCACCATTTTTTTTCCCGGCACGCAGTATTGTTCGGTCACCCATTCCATGTGTTTGCGCTCAACCGGCTTGCAGCAGGTGACCGGTACCTTCTCCACCCGGCAGACCTTCTTGAACCGGGTCTCGGTCACCGTCTGCCACGAGCTGCAGACCACGGTGCGGAGGACCTCCTCGCACACCTTGCGACGGGCCACATACCGGCATTCCTTGATAACGGTCTCGCAGACGGGCACGCAGCGGGTCTCGCACACATCGCGCACCTCCTGCTCGCGCACGCAACCGGGCACCTGCCCGGTGATCACGCGCGATTCCACCTCGCACACCGGGCGATGGCGCACCTGGCGGACTTCCTTCATGGTCATTTCGGGGATCTTGCGGCAAACGGTGTATTCGCAATCGCGGTAGCAGACTTCCGTGACCGGGTAGGTGCAGGTTTCGGTCACCGGTTTCTGGATCGTCCGGGTGACAGGGCGGCGGACCGTGTACTCGCAATCCTTGTAGCAGGTCGTCCGCACCGGCTTCATGTAGGTCTCATCCACCGTGCGGCAGATGGTGCGGGTGCGGGGGCGGACGCAGGTCCGTTCCTCCATCTGCCAGCAGGTGCGCTGCACATCCTTCAGCACCGTCTCGGTGACCGTCTGGTAGCAGGTCTGCCAGCGTTTCTCCACCACCGTGTCCCACACTAATTGGTAGCGGGGACGGAAGACCATGCAAACCTTGCTGAAAGAGCACGGGTCCCCGCAGATCTCGGGGCAGGCGGTATAGGCGCCAGCCCCGCAGTGCGCGGCCTGGACCGGTCGGCCGGAGGCAACCATGCCGGCAATCGCCAGCAACAGCGCTCCAAGGCGGGCCAAAGAGTGTTCCATGGTGTCCATCCTCCGGTGCGGGGCTGAACCGGACGGGAATCCGGCGCGCGCCCGAGGCGCCCGCGAGCGCCATGGGAGGTATCGGCGGGCTTGGCCACGCGTGATGACGGGGTAAAAGTTCCGGATGGTTCGGACACGCCTCAACCTTGAGGGGGGTTAGGGCCGGGCAAAGACTGCCCGTCACAACGGCCATTCGTTTTGGGGCAAATGGTCCGTGGGCGAGGGGCCTACCCGCGCTGTCCGCAGGGGTTTCCCAGGTGGAACAACCGTCACAGTTGGAACAGTATGGCCCCGCGTCAGCAGGCCGCCTCCTGCTGGCTGAGGCAG